>NZ_DIQL01000049.1:0-15937 GCF_002427225.1 Proteiniphilum sp. UBA5463
TCTTCTCATCCCGACAAAAACAGTCAAACTGCTATCTTTCAGCAGTTTAATTTTTAATAAATGTCTATTTCTGTTGTGAGATAGACATTTATTTTTTTAAAGCGCATCAGATACTGCCGGGTTTCAGTATCAGGCTGGTATAGGCACTGCAATAATTTGCATCAACGGTTTAAGGCACTGGCTGCCTTCTGTAACCAGCAGGGTTTCCGGCGCCATCAGTGTTTAGTAGCAAAAGCATTAATGCCCCGGCGGGGTTCCGTGCTCCAGGGCATTAACGTTTCAGGGCATTTTATACTTTAAAAAATCGGTGTTCAGCATACTCCCCGTCTCTTTCAGTGCATGATGAAAGGCGAAACATGCATAAATATCCTGCGGAATATGCCCTTTCACGCCACGATTGAGATATTCGTGCAACAAAGGACGATAATCGGGATGAGCACATTTCTCTATTATCTCTTCGGCACGGTTTCTTGGCCCTTTTCCTCTCAAATCGGCCACACCATATTCAGATACCACAATCTTCACTGAATGCTCGGTGTGATCTTCGTGTGTAACCTTGGGAACTATGCAGCTTACAGCTCCACCCTTTGCTGTGGAAGGAGTGAGAAATACCGACAGATAGGAGTTACGTGTAAAGTCCCCCGATCCTCCAATACCATTCATCATCTTGTTACCATTAACATGAGATGAGTTTACACTTCCAAAAATATCTACCTCAATAGCTGTATTCAAAGCAATAACACCCAACCGACGTGCAAGTCCCGGGTTATTAGAAATTTCAGAGGGGCGCAACACAAGTTTGTTTTTAAAAAAATCCAGATCATCGTAGAACTGATGAAGCGCATCGTTGCTCACGGTAAGCGAACAGCCGCTGGCAAAGGAGATACAACCCTTCTGCATCATGTCAAGAACAGCATCCTGTATCACTTCAGTATATACTTCGAAACGGGGAATATAGGGATTTCCACCCATCGATGCCAGGACTGCGTTGGCAATATTTCCCACTCCCGACTGTATTGGCAGAAAATGGTGGGGGATACGACCGGCTTTCATTTCCGACACGAAAAAATCAGCCACGTTGTTGCCGATCTGCGCCGTTACATCATCTACAGGGGTAAAACCGTGACCCTCGCCATCCCTGTCGGTTTCCACCACAAATATCTTTTCAGGATTTACTTTCACATAGTCCAACCCTATACGTGTTTGCACTTCATATATAGGTATTTCACGCCTTTTGGGAGGATCCTGCAGTTCATATATATCATGAATTCCGCGTAATTTCGCCGGGACTCTTTTATTCAACTCTACAATTACAATATCTGCCAATCGGCATATGGTAGGGACAATTCCCACAGCAGTTGTCGGAACAATTACCCCCTTTTCAGTCACCTGGCTAGCCTCAATAATAGCTACATTTATACCACCAAGGAATCCGTATCTTATTTCCTGAGCCAGTTGAGAAAGATGGAGATCAAAATAATCGAGCTCTCCCCGGTTAATTGCCTCACGCATATCTTTGTTAGTCTGATAAGGCGTACGGAATTTAATTGCTTTTGCACGGGAAAGAGTTCCATCGATGGAATCACCGGTTGATGCCCCGGTAAATATACCAATCTTAAACGGATTACCCTTTGCATGCTCTGCCTCCGCCCTTTTAGCTATCTCCACCGGTACCACTTTGGGGCAACCGGCATGGGTGAAACCGCTGAAGCCAACATTGTCGTTATTTTTCACAAGAAACGCAGCCTCTTCAGCACTGATAAATTTTAATGCCATATGAATTGATTGTATTAAATGTTAATCAATGATTTTTCCAAATCTAGTACCTTCTTCGTAAAATCTCACTATATAAAACCGCTTTTTTTAACTCTTCCCTGCCTTCATCACCTGAAAAAGCATCAACGATAGGGTGCCATGAAGATGTTTTTTGTCTACCACTGTTTTTATCGTGTTGCTTTTCTGACATATCAGATATACCGGCAATATTATCAGTATATATGCCGCTGTCAAAAATAGTACCTGTATCATAGTCAAAAGCAGAAATGCCCTCTTGTGAGCTATCACTGGAAATTGAAACAAGATCTAAGGAAGATTGAAATTCTCTGCGCACTGTTTCTCCTTTATTAAAGGACGTTACAGGCGGAGGCATGGGTTTCTCTGGCTTAAGATGCTTAACTATCTGCTTACGTTGAGGGTACCACGTCTCTTCATCAGTAATAGGTTTAGGATTATCACTGGCCTGTTGCGCTTGTTGATTTTTTTTCTTCCTGGAATCATTAAAAAATCCCAATAACATGAAAAATACAAGAAGGATCAAATAAATAATGTCTCCGGACTCCATATTTTTATTAATTTTGCAACGCAGCAAAAATAATGATTTTTTACGATATAGAGTGTATTTGGTTATATAAAAAAATCGAGAGCAACTTCACAGCCGCTCTCGAACATTTAACCAAAACCTTAACTATGAAAAAATTTTTATTTTTTCCTCGAGGCAAAAATACTACAAGAAAGGTAATATTGCAACTTTTCCAACAGATAAATAACTGTTTTAACTTTTCCTTGAGTGTAATATATCACAGTTTACAAGCAAAGAGATGAATTCAGATAAAATTAAAGAAAAGAAACTATTTATAGAGACTTACGGATGCCAGATGAACGTGGCAGATACAGAGGTAGTTGCATCTATAATGGAGATGGATGGCTATACACTCACAGATAACGACCGTGATGCAGATGCTATTTTCGTAAACACATGCTCTATCCGTGATAACGCTGAACAGAAGGTTATTCAGCGACTCGACTATTTCAATGCATTGAAGAGAAAAAGGAAGGAGAACCTTATAATAGGTGTGCTGGGATGCATGGCAGAACGTGTAAAAACTGGTCTTATAGAGAATCACAATGTAGACCTGGTTGTCGGCCCCGATGCCTACCTCGACCTGCCCAACCTTGTAGGTGCGGCAGAACGGGGAGAGAAAGCCATGAATATAGAGCTGTCACGTACAGAGACTTATAAGGATGTGATCCCCTTAAAAATGAGCGGAAGCAATATCTCGGGATACATATCCATAATGCGCGGATGTAACAAATTTTGCACCTACTGTATTGTCCCCTACACCCGCGGTCGCGAACGAAGCCGCGAGCCTGAGAGCATCCTCAATGAGCTGCGCGACATGCGCGAAAAAGGTTTCAGAGAAGTAATACTGCTTGGACAAAACGTAAACTCATACCGGTATAGAGAGGGGGAAAAAAGCATTCTGTTTCATGAACTGCTATCAATGGTTGCAGAGGCTGCTCCTGAAATGCGTATCCGCTTCACTACTTCCCATCCCTGGGATATGAACGACCAAACTCTTGAGACTATAGCTAAATACAAAAATCTTTGCAACTACATCCACCTTCCTGTGCAATCGGGAAGTTCGCGAATGCTTAAGTTGATGAACAGGAGGTACAACAGGGAGTGGTATTTAGAACGTATCGAAGCCATCAAACGTATTATTCCTGATTGCGGGCTATCAACCGATATCATGTGTGGTTTCCATTCCGAAACGGAGGAAGATCATCAGGAGACACTCTCATTAATGCGTGAGGTGGCCTTCGATTCGGCTTTTATGTTCAAATACTCAGAAAGGCCGGGGACATACGCTTCTAAAAAGCTGGAAGACAATGTACCGGAAGAGGTAAAGGCCAGGCGTTTGCAGGAAATTATCGACCTGCAGATGGAACTGTCTCACCAAAGCAATGAAAGAGATCTGGGTAAAGAGTTTGAAATACTGGTAGAGGGTTTCTCCAAACGTTCACGGGAACAGCTTTTCGGTCGTACCGATCAGAATAAAGTGGTCATCTTTGACAAAAAAAATCACCGTATAGGGCAGTTCCTTAAAGTAAGAATAACGGGATTCACATCAGCAACATTGTTAGGTGAGGCCTTAACTGCAGAATAGTTCTCATCTCATTATTAATGATTTCAAAAAACATTTTTGCCCATAAAGTGTTTAATTTTTGAAGAGCATGAAAACAGCTGACATAAGAGTTGCTCGCAAGAAATGAAATAACGGTATAAGATAAAATAAAAACTACTAATTATTAAACGCATAAATTATGAAATCAGAAGCAAAATTATTACTGGGATTAGGTATTGGTATTGCGCTTGGCGCTGCTGTGGGTTACATTATTGGAACCGACAGAAGAGAGGAATGGCTTGAGCAAGCCAATGAATTTGCAGACAAACTAAAAACTAATATTAAATCTGCTGTTTACAAGGGAAAAAGCGAAGTACATGATCTAAAAGAGGATATTGATGACATTGCTGAGATAGCAAAGAAAGAGCTTGCAAAACAATAATTTATCCTCTAATCTACTTAAACGATGGAAGAAAAAAAAGTAAGTACGCTGTTCGAGGAAATGAGAGGTGATATATCGAACTTCATCACTGCCACACTCGAGCTCGGAAAACTGGAAGTTTATGAAAAAATAAGCCTGGCTTCATCAACAATCACCTATAGCCTGATTGTTGCGGGCATTGCATTATTAACACTTTTTTTCATACTCGTAACTGTAGGGATTTATTTGGGTGAAGTATTTCAGAACACCTGGGTAGGATTCGGCTTAGTGGCAGCTTTTGCCCTGCTGGTTCTGCTGATAATGCTTCTCCTAAAAAAACCTTTCAAGAAAAAAGTCACCAATCGCGTTGTTCGCTTTTTGATGGAACAAAACGATAAGGATGGAAAAAACAGTAATAAATGAAAACTTACAAATTAACTCCACTTGAAGAGTTGCGTTTAGAAAAGAAAAAGTTGAGGGAAGAACGCGCTATTGCCAGTCAACGCCTCGCTTACCAGTTGCAGTACCTTAATGACAATTGGGGAACGATGCTTACCAAAGGTGTTACTTCTTCAGTAAAATCAAAACTGACCGAGACTTTGGAAAATTTTTCGGGCGGTTATTCATATAATGTTACACCTTTTATCACAAAACGGGCAAACCCCTGGCTTAGCTTTGTAATATCTAACCTGCCGCTTATTGGATCGCTTGCGTGGAATATTGCCAAACCCGCTCTTGTAGCCTACGCTGCAAAGAAAGTTTCATCATTGATATTCGGCAGAAGAAAGAAAAGAAAAATCAAATAGTAGATCTGTGGACGGTACTTACACCGTCCACTTTTGCTATTTTACCGCAAAGTTGATTTACCTCCTCTGCACTATGTACATGCACGTTAAACACACCTTCAAAGATACCGTCATTCGATGAAACATTAACACTCTGTATGTTCACCACCACATCTTCAGCAAGTTTGGCGAGGATACTGCTGAGAATACCCACACGGTCTATCCCTGTAAAAACTATTGAAGCAAGAAAAGAGTATTGCCGGTAATCTCCCCATGAAACTGTAATTATACGGTCTCCATAATTAGATTTTAGTTTCAGCCCGGTCTGGCAAGAACGCTTATGAACCTCCACCTCTTCTTTCTCAGTTATATAACCAAACACATCATCTCCCGGAAGCGGATTGCAACATGAAGGTACAATAAAGTTCTTCCGGAAGTTAGTCTCTGTAAGCTGATAAGTGACACCCCTGTTTATTCTTTGTTTTAAAGGCATGTTAAGAATAAGGTCTGATGTTCCGGACTCTACTTCTTCCTTTTTAGTGCTTTTGTTATCGGCAGGCGATTTCATAATGGCATTCATAGCCTGCTTTACGTAACGTACAAAAAGATTATCCTGCTTTTCCGGTACCAGCTTCACCTTTGAGAAAGCACTTTTATTTGCGGGCAATGCGACTTCGGCATTGCCGATCATATAATACAGGTCCTCCTTGTTCCCAGCCTTATACGCATGTAATATCTTATTAAATACAGTATTGTCTATTGGTTCGTGATCAAAGAGCTCATCAAGCATATTTTGCCCTTTCTCTACAATACGCCGGCGTTGTCGTCGTAACGATGCCTCAATTTTTGTCCTGGCTTTAGCAGTAGTAACAAAATTGAGCCATTCCGGCTGCGGATTAACAGATTGCGAAGTAAGAATTTCTATCTGATCCCCACTACGGAGCTTCTGGCTGAGTGGAGCAAGAGTATGGTTCACCTTTGCCCCTAGGCAGTGATCCCCTATCCGGGTATGAATGGTATAGGCAAAATCGAGAGCTGTTGCACCCTGAGGAAGTGTCTTGATATCTCCCTTTGGTGTAAAAACAAATATCTCGGAAGAGAACAGGTTCATCTTCACAGTATCCAGGAAATCGATGGCATTGGGATTTGGGTTGGCAAGAATCTCCTGAATAGTTTTTAACCATTTATCAAGTTCGTTATCCTCTTCAATCCTGTTCTCTTTATATTTCCAGTGAGCTGCAAATCCTTTTTCGGCAATATCATCCATACGACGGCTCCTAATCTGAATCTCTATCCATTTCCCGTCAGGGCCCATCACGGTAAGATGCAATGCCTGATAGCCGTTTGCCTTTGGGTGGCTCACCCAGTCGCGGATACGGTCGGGGCGAAGCTTATATATATCGGTAATGGCCGAATAGATGTCCCAACATTGTTTTTTCTCATCCATTCCGGGAATGATCTCAAAGATTATGCGTACTGCAAACAGGTCGTACACCTCTGAAAAATCGATACCCTTGTTTTGCATCTTGTTCCAGATAGAGTAAACTGATTTTACCCGTGCACGCATTTCATACTCAATATCCATCTTATCGAGCGCCATTATAACCGGAACGGCAAAATGTTCATATATCTTATTTCGTTCGGGAGCAGTCTCTAAAATCTTTTTTGACAGGTCTGCATATACTTCAGGATGCTCGTGTTTGAAACAGAGCTCTTCTAGTTCAGTCTTTATGGCAAACAGGCCAAGCCTGTGAGCAAGCGGAGCGTAGATATATAGTGTTTCGCCTGTTATCTTAAACTGCTTTGCTGCTGACATGGAAGAGAGAGTTCGCATGTTATGAAGCCTATCAGCAATCTTTATAAGTATAACACGTATATCATCTGACATTGTGAGAAGCAATTTCCTGAAATTCTCTGCTTGAGCCGACACATTTTCACCGAACATTCCGCTCGATATCTTTGTCAGCCCGTCAACAATCTGGGCAATCTTATCACCAAAAAGGGCACGTATATCATCAACGGTATAGTCAGTATCCTCAACCACATCGTGCAGCAACGAAGCAGAAATGGAGGTCGATCCCAGACCCATCTCCCTCGACACAATACGGGCTACCGCCAGCGGATGCATGATGTAAGGTTCGCCCGAGCGGCGACGTGCCCCTTTGTGAGCCTCCTTCGCCATATTAAAAGCCCGGGTAATGACATCCACTTTCCGCCGGTGATTAGAGTTCAAATAATCGTTCAAAAGGCCCTGAAACTCCTCTTCGATAATCTGATCTTCCGCAACCAGTTTTTCTTCATCGCTCATATACCGTGTGACTATATTTTTCTTAGTTCGTTTAAAACTAACGAAATTACAAATAAAAGCAGAGAAAACTACAATTTAACTCCTGTTTTTTCAGTTATATGCATCTTCTGGACATTCTCACGTAAATCCGTCTCTGTTTTTTTAGCATGTTCAAGATATTGTGATGACAGATGACAGCAGGCCCTAAATGTTAAATTCCCGTCGTATGCTCTCTTATGAACAAAAACGTGCTATCTTTGTTCTGTCATTCTACAAGGGGTGCCCAAATAAAACGGGCTGAGATCATACCCAAAATACCTGATCCGGATAATGCCGGCGTAGGGAAAATATAAAGCTCACAAATTTGTGGCTTTTGGTATATATCTTTACAAAATCCCCTTTTTTATTACACTAACTAATGATAAGCAGTCACACAGGCCCTGTTTATCCTAAAAACTTATGTAAATGAAAAAGGTTTTTTTAATGCTGATAATTTTATCGGCACTCAGTTATCAAGTGATGGCTCAGGCAGAGCAGGCAGAACTGTCAGAACAGGCAGAACAGGCAGAACAAACCGACAGTCTTGATCTTATTCAGCTGGAAGAGGTTATTGTCTCGGGAACACGTGCCGGAAAAAACACCCCGGTATCATACTCTAATATCTCTCATTCCGAAATTAAAAAACAAAATGCTGCACGCAATATTCCCTCCATACTTCAAACCACACCTTCGCTTGTATCTTTTACCGAAGACGGCCTTGGTGTAGGAAACACCTCATTCAGGATTCGCGGAACAGACGCCACTCGCATAAATGTAACTCTTAACGGGATGCCATTGAATAACCCCGAAAGCCAGGAGGTTTACTGGGTGAATCTTCCCGATCTTTCCAACTCGCTGCAGGACATACAGGTGCAGCGTGGCGTGGGTACATCCACCAATGGCCCGGGAGCCTTTGGTGCAAGCATTTCACTTCAGACGGCAGGCGCCCGCTCCGAAGCATACGGAGAGGCATCCACCGCCGTGGGAAGCTATGGTACATTCTTATCGAATGTTGCTGCGGGGACAGGGGTTTTGAAAAACGGACTATCACTCGATGCCCGCTTTTCGCGGGTGCTGGGTGACGGTTATGTGCGCAACGGCACAGTGAACCATACCAATTTCTATGGGGTAGTTTCTCACTATAGCGAACGGCAGCTGCTTCGCCTCAGTTACCTGAGGGGTATCCAGCATACCGGCATCTCGTGGCAGGGGGTGTCGGACAAGCAGATGCAGGACCCGGAATATGGGCGTCGCTACAACCCCGCAGGAGAGTATTACGATGATGCCGGCAACCGATTGTACTATGGCAACGAGACCGACAACTACTACTCTGATATTGTGCAGCTCACTCTCACAAGAGAGCTGAGCCGTAATCTCACATTAAATTCAGGGCTGAGTTATAACCACGGATACGGTTATTATGAGAACTACAGGTATAACAAGAAGTTCTCCGATTTTGGACTGGAACCGCAAACCATTGACGGGAAGACCTACCGCAAGAGCGACTTCATCCGCCGTAAGCTGATGCGAAACAATTTCTATGTAGCCAACGCGGGACTGGACTATGCCGACGACCGATGGAAGCTCACCTTCGGCGGTTTGTACAGTTTTTACGACGGGGATCATTACGGTCGTCTGCCATGGATAAAACATAACGAGAATATTCCTGTTAATTATGAATGGTACAGAAACAGAGGCAAAAAATCGGAAGTAAATATCTTCACCAAAGCGGAATATCAACTGAATGAAAAAGTATCACTTTTCGGCGACCTGCAATACCGTCGTGTGGGCTACCGCTTCAGTGGTATGGATGACGACCAGATGGATCTGACAGGCGATTTTTACTACAACTTTTTCAACCCTAAGGCGGGCCTGTTCTATGAACTGAGCAACAATCACCGCCTGTACGCTTCGGCAGCCGTGGGCAAGCGTGAGCCTCTGCGTGCCGATCTGAAAGATGGCATAAAGGGAGGAGCTTCTAATTTTATAAAACCGGAAAAGATGATCGATTATGAGCTTGGCTACCGATACAACAGGAATGGGTTGAAATTTGGTGCTAATCTCTATTACATGGATTACCACAACCAGATGGTGCAGACCGGCAAACTTACTGATATTGGTTACAAGCTGATGGAAAACGTAAAGGAGAGCTACCGTGCAGGTATCGAGATTGAGGCATCACTTCCCCTGTGGACAGAAAAACTACTGCTCGATGCCAACGCCACCCTCAGCCGAAATAAAATCCGGAACTACGTAGCCTGGTTCGACCTGTACGACAATTCCGACGACTATAACCCGATCCCCGACGACAACCATCCGGAAATACAAAAACAGATCGCAAATGAGTTGGGAACAACCAATATCTCCTTCTCTCCGGAATTGATCGGAATGGCAGGCATCACCTGGCAACCGGTATCCGCCTTCTACATGAACCTGAACGGCAAATATGTGGGGAAACAGTACATCGACAACACGTCGGACGAGGACAAGTCGATCGGCTCCTACTTCGTGAGCAGCCTCTCCGCCGGTTACACCTTCCCCAAGAGCCAAGTGGGAGTAATCAACCTGCAGTTTTTCGTGAACAACCTGTTCAACAGGGAGTACGTGGCAAACGGATGGGCTTCAACAGATGCATTTGAAGACGGAACCACTTTCAACTGGGTTGGATACTACCCCCAGGCCACGCGCAACCTTATAGGGCGCCTCACAATTTCGTTTTAAGTAAATACGAAAGAAGGAATTTATTTCTCTTTCGCAGCTTTATTTCGATGCACTCCCGGTTTACTCACTATTTGATTTTAAACCCGTTTCGCTCGGACAACAAATCAAATCACGCTCGTTTAACCAGGTGGGCACCCCGAAAAGAAGCAGAGATTTAGAAATAAATTCATTATCTCAAATCAAACAGAATTGACATGCAAACCATCGAAATCGTCGGCGCCCTTATCGGCCTACTCTATCTCTACCTCGAATACAAGGCCAACAAATGGCTCTGGCCAGTGGGGGTGTTGATGCCGGTGGTCTATATCTGGATCTTCTTCCAGAGCAAGTTCTATGCCGACATGGGAATCAACGTCTACTACTTCTTCGCCAGCATCTACGGCTGGATCCGCTGGAACAGGAACCATACGGAAGGAGATACACCATCCATCATCCACACCCCGCAGCGGCAGATACTTCCTCTAATTCTTATCACGATGCTACTCTTTGGCGTCATTTACCTGATCCTCACCCGATATACCGATAGTCCGGTTGCCGGGGGCGACAGCCTTACCACCGCGTTGAGCATCGCGGGTATGTGGATGCTTGCGCAGAAACATGCGGAGCAGTGGTGGGTCTGGTTCCTGGTCAACCTTATTTCCTGCGGACTCTACCTCTGGAAAGGGCTCTACCCAACCGCACTGCTCTTCGCCATCTACACCGTGATCTCTATGTTCGGATACTTCAAATGGGTAAAGCTTGCAAGACGAAACTGATCATTCATTATCTTTTTCAGCAAAACAATAGCAAAATTGTTTGAACATTTGTTCATAATAAAATTTTATTGGTTATATTTGTAAAAAAAGGAGATGAAAATATCGATTCTTACCGACAATTATCCCGGCGGAAATACCGCTGCAGAGCATGGACTCTCCTATTTCATAGAGCATAAGGGGACAAAGATCCTGTTTGATACGGGGCAAAGTGATCTCTTCCTGCGAAATGCATCACTAATGAGGATTGATTTGAAGAAGAGGAATCTGATCATCCTGAGTCACGGTCATTTTGATCACGGAAACGGATTGACTCATCTCTCAGGCGGCAGACTGCTCTGCCATCCGGGTTGTTTTGTGAAACGATACAGAACGGCAGATCGCACCTATATCGGTCTGCAAAACAGCCGGGATGAAATCGCACAAAAATTTGATCTCACCACCAGCAAAGCACCTCTCCATGTCAGCAACTTCATTCTGTTTCTGGGAGAGATCCCCCGCATCACCGATTTTGAATCACAACAGACCTCCTTCTCTTTTGAAGATGGGAGTCCCGATTTTGTGGCAGATGACAGTGCCGTAGCACTGCAGACAGAGAAAGGATTGTTTGTGATCACAGGCTGCGGACATGCCGGGGTGGTCAACACCCTGGAGCATGCAAGAAACGTCACTGGTGAGCAGAGGATCTTCGGTATCATGGGTGGTTTTCATCTTAAGAAGCGCGATCGGCAAACCATCGAGACTATCCACTACCTTAAAAAAAACAGGGTGGAACATGTCATCCCATCTCACTGTACCGCATTGCCTGCACTTGTGGCATTTGCGGAGAGTTTTCAGATTCAATCGGTAAGAACAGGTGATACCTACACCTTTTAATACATGAATGAACTTATGTTCACTTTAATTTAGGCTTTTTGCCATTGTCGATTTATTATTTGTTTCACTTAAAAAATTAGCATTATGCCATCAGGAGATCGTACCGGACCGATGGGACAAGGTCCCAGAACCGGAAGAGCAAGAGGATTTTGTTCGGGATTTGATACACCCGGATATGAAGATGGATTGTATCGCAACAGAGGCTGGGGAGCAGGCAGGGACCAGATTGCCAGATCGGGTAGAAGAATAGCAGTAGCCAGAGGAACAGGATTTGGACGCAGAGCCGGAACAAGCAGAGGAGCTGGAATTGTTCAGGGTTACAGCGTTGACCGGCTTTACAGTTTTGGCCTTCTTATTTCAGAATTGATTCAAAATATTCCCTGGCAGGATATCCTACACAAACGGGATGAGATGAAAGAGCTCAAAACGGAAGCACAAAGACTCAAACGCTCCAATGAGGAGCTGGAAGAGAAACTACGGAGATTAGAGAGTCGCAAAGAATCATGAAACAGGATGAACTTTTATAAGAAGTCAGCATTTGTACAGGAATATGATCAGTTTTACCGGACAAATGGTGGCTGGGCTGTTGACAAAGTTGAGAAAGCAGTTATCAGCAACCTGCTGAAAATATTCAATGCATGCAAAGAGAGATGAGAGGTTATCTGCAGATCTACACAGGGAACGGCAAGGGAAAGAGCACGGCGGCCTTCGGACTGGCACTGCGGGCAGCCGGTGCAGGGATGAGCGTCTACATTGCGCAGTTCGTGAAAGGAAGAAACTATTCCGAGATCACGGCGGTTAGGCAGCACGTGCCGCAGATCACCATCCGGCAGTTCGGCAGGGGTTGCTTCATTGTGGGAAAACCGACCGATGAGGATGTGTCAGCCGCAAGAGAGGGACTGGCGGTGGTGTCGGAGGTGCTCACTTCTGGAGAGTATGACATGGTGATTCTGGATGAGGCAACCATCGCCATCTATTATGATCTCTTCACCGTGGGTGAGTTAATCGAAATATTGAAGACGAGAGCAGCCGGATGTGAGGTAGTGGTCACCGGCCGTTATGCACCGGAGGAGCTGATTGAGGTGGCCGACCTGGTGACCGAGATGAGAGAGGTGAAACATTATTATCGTCAGGGCATTGAAGCACGGGAAGGAATTGAATATTAATAAACAGGAGAAAATCAATATGGGCCAGACGATGGAGCAGTTGCGGGAGGAGATGGAGCAGTGCAGGAAATGCGATTTGTGGCAATCACGGAATCATCTCATCTTCGGTGAGGGGAATCATCATGCTCCCATCTTCATCATCGGCGAAGCTCCGGGAAGAGATGAAGACCGCGTGGGGAGACCTTTCATAGGCCGGTCTATCACCCCTCGGCGCTGCTGAGAAATCCTGCACTGAAAAGGGATACCTGGGATGATTTCAAGAAGGTGGTCTACAAGTACCGGGAACTGGTCGCTCCCGATCATTACACACCCTATATTCCGTAGGTTACCGATCAGACAAAGAGAGAATCTTAAAAAATAGAACGATGTTACAACATATAGGATTATCCATTATTGAGCCAGCAGAGATTCAAAACTTTTACGAATCCGTTTTGCATTTTCGCCAGTTGAAACAATTCACCCTCGATTCAGAAGAGGTGCTCCATTCCATCTTTTCCACCGACAGGCAAACTGAGGTCTACATGATGGAGCAACAGGATTTGAAGCTGGAGCTCTTCATTGACCCCAAGGGAGAGAGAGGGCGTTATCCTCATCTCTGCCTGGCGTATGACAACCCGGAAGAGGTGTCGGATCATGCCCATCAATTAGGATACAGAAGATGGATCAAAAGAGGTCTCATTGGTATTTTCACGACTGGAAAATCTGCCGGTGGATGTCTGCGATCTCACCGGCTGCTGCCGAGCGGGGAGCCCACTCAACCACCGTACGGCATTGTAACATCGCCTCCACCACCGCCGGCTCGAAAGGAATCCTGCCGATGAGAGGGAGTTTCTCGCTGCGGCACCAAGCCTCAATCTCGGCAGTCACCCGCTCATTCAGGTCATACTTATTGATCACCACGACCGACGGAATGTCAAACCCATCGGTCAGCTGTTTCACCCTCTTCAGGTCATGAAAACCGGAACGACTCGGTTCGGTGACCAGCAATGCCAGATCGGCACCGCTCATAGCAGAGATCGTGGGACAACCGGTGCCGGGAGGCCCGTCAATCAGAATGGTCTCCACACCCATCTGCTCCGACAGCTGACGGGATTGCTCACGCACCACATTGACCAGCTTGCCGGAGTTCTCCTCACCAGGCTCCAGCCGGGCATGTACCATCCAGCCGTTACGGAACGTGCCGGTAGTCCAGTAGCTGCCATTGCTTTCAATCATACTGATGGCATCGGCCGGACAGATGCGCATGCAGAGACGGCATCCGTCACATGATGTCTCAGAGATGGTGTAACGATCCTCCTGGCACCTGATCGCATCGAAGCGACAGGCATCCATGCAGGCACCGCATTGTGTACATAGCTGCTGGTCGATCACCGCCTTGGCACCGGTGGAGAAAGGGTGGCGGGAATGATCGGCAGGCTGCAGCAGCAGATGAAGGTTGGCCGCATCCACATCACAGTCGGCCACCATCAGCTTTTCACCCATGGTCGCCAGTGCCGCACTCAGGCTTGTCTTGCCTGTTCCTCCTTTTCCGCTGATAATGACAATCTGTCTCATAAGATTTTCTGTTGAACGATTTGAATGAGCAAACTGCTGAACATCTCCCGGTAGGAGTCATCCACCGCTGCAGGCAACCCTCCCTCGGCATAGATGCGTGCGATCTCCCGGTCGAAGGGAATCTCCAGCAAAAGCGGGATCTCCTCCCCCTTAAGCCATTGGTACATCTCATCGTTTCCCAGTCCGGCTCTGTTGATGACCACCCCAAAAGGTTTACCGAGCTGCCGTACGGTGGCAGCCGATAGCATCAGGTCGTGCAGACCGAATGGCGTGGGCTCAGTGACCAGCACCACATAGTCTGCCCTGTCGACGGTTGCAATAAAGGAACATGAGATGCCGGGTGGTGAGTCGAGGAGCACCAGCTTCCTGTCGCTGGCCTCATGGATGGTATGGGTGATGACCGGCACAGGGGTATAAACCCCCACTTCGGCACGACCTTCGACAAGATGCTGAGCGGCACCGTAAACAGCACGCGTCACTCTGCCCAGGAGCTTGGGATGTTCGGTGATCGCTCCCGCCTGACAAGCATAGCTGCATGCACCACAATCGTGGCACAGATCGGGAAGGACCTGAATCATTCTCTTCTCCGGCAGGTAGAGGATGGCATTGTAACTACAATATTCGTAGCATTTCCCGCAGAAGGAACATCTCTCCGGATCAATTACCGGTACCTGCTGGTAGACCTCTTCAACCCGTTCCTCCTCACCGGCAATAAACTCCGCGACATTGGGCTCCTCCGCATCACAGTCGGCCAGCGCACAATCGATGCCCTTCTGTGAGGCTACCCAAAAGAGGTTAGTGGAGACAAATGTCTTACCTGTACCTCCCTTACCACTGGCTATTGCGATCTTCATCCTCTCAGCCGCCTCAGTGATCACAGGCATTTATACCAGTGACCAGCGACTGCTGAAAGTGATCGGTAACCAGCTCACGCGGACTCTTATACTCGGCACCCACGTGCACCCTGATCTGCTGTTGCTCAAACAGACGTATTGCTTTTTGTCCGATACCCGCTGCGATCACCTCGGTGACGCCTCTCTCCGAGAGCCATGCGGGCAGCAGTCCCGGTTCATGCGGGGGAGGTGTCACCAACGTCTCGTTCTGTATGGTTCCATCCTCCGTCTCGATAATGGCAAACTGCTGACAATGGCCAAAGTGCTGACAGAGTCTTCCCTCTTCCAGGGGTATTGCGATAACCTGCTTCATCCCATTCGTCTTTTACCGGATCCGTCTCTTCTTCTCATCCTCTCGCATTGACCTTGTCCCTGGCCCATGCCTCTACCGGCACCCTGGTCCATGCCTCTGCCGGCCTCCTGTCGGAAAGTGACACGCCTGCCTGCTCCTGCAGGAGCATCAAAGATATTGGACTCTCTGTTCGACGGGTTACAACGTCCCCGTCCTCTTCCACTCATGGCGCCCTCACCCTCGGGG
>NZ_DIQL01000049.1:16142-32718 GCF_002427225.1 Proteiniphilum sp. UBA5463
TTATTTTCATCGAGCGGAATCATCATTATTCCAAGTCGTTTCGCAACCGATGCAGCCTTATCGCCCAGATGCCCTGTTATAATCTTCCCGGCACCTTTAGAAGCTATCAGCTGCATTGCGGCAGGCCCTGCCCCCTCGTTGTGATTCCTGTTGGGGTTATCCACAACCTCCACCGAGCCGTTCTCGGTGTCATAAATTACAAAACAGTTGCAGCGTCCGAACCGCTTGTCCGGAAGAGATGTCAGCTCTTTGCCGGATGATGTGATGGCTACTTTCATAGAATGATCTTTTCCTGATTGATTATAGAGATTGCCTGCAACGGCAACTCACTTTAAATACGCAGCAAATGTAATGAACATATGTTCAATATGCAAATGAAATTCGGTCAATTTTCATCGCGTATACAAAAAAATGAAGGGCAGGAAGTAAAAACAGCTGGCCAAAGGGTCTGAAATTTAGATATATTGTTACAGCCCTCACATTGTGACGCATGTGAGGTCCATCAATCTCCCCAACCGGGATATCCAGATTCTGGGGGTTGTCGTGATGATGATACTGGGTATATCACTGCAGATCCTGCTACATTGCTACGGATTCAGGCAACCCTACGCACGCTGGCAGGAGCTCCTCCAATTGGGAACAAATGGTGCCATTATACTGGAGATCGTCACCTTCCTAGGCGGTATACTCATGTGGAACCACTCGTGGCAAACAGTCGGTATCATCTCCTATCTGCTGTTGTTGACGATATAGATCATTGTTATGTTGTATTGCTCACCCTACAAAATATCAATCAGTCCCCTTCCAAATTTAATAAATGAGTCTGCTCCGAAAATCCCCAAATCCGGTTTTAATAGTTTTCAACTCACTGAAAGTCAATGAGGATTTTGGAGAATTTTCAGTAAAAAAGAGTTATCGGAGGGGACTCATAAATAGATTCTCTACGGTTGAATCGATTATTTCTTTTTCTTCGGAATATGCACCGCCTCTCCTAACACATCGGCAAAAGCTTCGAAAATAGCTTCTGAGTAAGTAGGGTGTCCATAAATGGTTTTCACCACTTCATCAACCGTGATCTCCATCTCCATGATTAGTGAAGCCTGGGTTATAAGTTCTGCAGCAGAAGGGCCGATTATATGAACACCAAGCACCTCTCCGTAACGGTTATCGGCGACTACCTTCACAAAACCCACAGCCTCACTCGATGCAAGAGCGCGGCCATTAGCTGAGAAGTTAAACCGGCCAATACGTATATCGTCGTATTTTTCACGTGCCTGCTGTTCCGTAAGGCCCACCATAGCCACTTCCGGCAAGGTGTAAACCACGGATGGAGCAGACAGCAGTTTAATTGTACGGCGATTTCCTTTCACTGCATTTTCGGCAGCTACCTCTCCCATGCGGAAAGCCACGTGTGCAAGCATCTTTATCCCGTTCACATCGCCGGGTGCATAGATCCCTTTCACGCTAGTCTCCATATACTTATCCACTTTTATTTTTCCACGTTCCGTCTCAAGGTTTACCTCACCAATGCCATCAAGATCGGGAACACGCCCGATAGCGAGTAGTGCCTTATCGGCAATAACCGGTTCTTTACCGTCAATCCTAATCTCAAGCTTATCTCCCATGTCCACAATCTCAGTTATACGAGCAGAGGTGATCACCTGCATCCCTTTCTTTTTCACGACACGTGTCAGCTCGGCTGTAACATCGTCATCAAATATGGGGACAATCTGATCCATCATCTCAATAATAATCACTTTTGAACCAAGTCCGGAGAACGAAAGTCCCATCTCGGCACCAATCACACCTCCGCCAATAACGGCAAGAGTTTCCGGCACCTCCCTGATATCGAGCAGGTCGTCACTTGTAAGCACCTTATCACTATCAATACCGGGGATATTAATTTTGGAAACTTTCGATCCTCCAGCAAGTATAATCTTATCCGCCTTTATGATCTGGGTATCATTTACCACAACATTTTTATTTCTGTTTATCTTGCCTACTCCCCTGTATATATCCACGCCATTCGTTTTAAGGAGGGTTTCCACTCCGCTCGTCAGCTTCCTCACCACGCTGTTTTTGAATTCCAGTACCTTCTCCATATCAATCCTGATCTGAGAACTGTCAATGATGATACCCCTTGATGATGCTGTCCTGATATGCTCAATTATCTCAGCGTTCTTCAGATAGGCTTTCGAGGGGATGCATCCCAAGTTAAGACAGGTGCCGCCAAAGGTGCCTTTCTCCACAATTGCCACCCTGGCACCCAGCTGAGCTGCTTTTATGGCAGCTACATAACCGGCAGGGCCTCCTCCAATAACAGCCACATGGTAGTTATCTTCGAGCCGGATCATTCGTTTATCTTCCTCACTCTCCACCGCTCCGGTATCTTCAATTATTTCTGGCATAAGAGTAGCGACCTGTTCGTTCTCATGACCTATATAACCTATCACTTCGGTCACTGGTACTGTTTCGCCCTCACGATGAACAATTTTCAACAAGATCCCCGATGCTTCCGCTTCGAGCTCCATGCTTGTTTTGTCGGTCATTATCTCGAGGATTATTTCACCTTCGGTAACTGGGTCTCCCTCTTTCTTAAACCATTTCACTATTTGCCCTTCGGTCATGTCAATACCTGCTTTGGGCATGATTATTTCAAAAGCCATATATTTATTCTTATGATTCGGATTATGAGTTGAGGCCTACGCTTACAGATTACCGGATTTAATGCTTCAACGCAATTATCAAAACCTTAAACATGCATCCTAAGCCTTTAACCTCTATACCTTGAACTCCTGATTTTATAACACTTAAACATTAAATTAACAAAGTAACCGGATCTTCCAGCAGCGCTTTCAAGTCGGCCATAAACTTTGCGGCAGTCAACCCGTCTATGATACGGTGATCGCATGTAAGGCTAATCTTCATGATGGGACGTATAACCGCTTCACCATTTACGGGAACAATTCTATCCTTTGTTGAAGATACGCTCAGAATAGCCGCATTGGGCTGATTAATGATAGCCGTGAATTCATCTACACCATACATACCCAAGTTGCTTATACTGAATGTGCTGCCAGTCTGTTCATCGGGCAGCAGCTTTTTAGAGAAGGTACGTTCGGCCAGGTCTTTCATTGAGACAACAAGCTCACTCAGCGACATCTTGTCGGCATTCTTCACCACCGGGACGAGTAACCCCTCATCCATCCCTACCGCAACTCCCAGATTCACATAGTTATGGAAGGTCAGTTCCGTTCCCTCCGCATTAATGCTTGCGTTGATATACTTGTGGTTCATCAATGTCTTTACTACAGACATCGAAATAAGATCGGTCACCGTAAGCTTTCTTCCGGTCTTATCCTTAATAGGCCCCATCAGACGATTGCGAAGCATAAGCATCTCACTCATGTCCACCTCCCAGGTCTGAATGAACGTGGGAATTCCAAAGAAACTTTCCGACATCCGCCTGGCAATAATCTTCCGCATCTGGGTCATCGGTACAGTCTCCGTATCCCCTGCAACTTCCGGTCGTGAAACTGAGAGCTTCTTTTCTATTTTTTGTGCAGCCTGCTTTTCAGCAGATGGCATCGCTTTTGTAAGAGTAATAGCCTCAGCAAAATAATCGCGATCCAGCATAGCCCTCAGTTCAGGATCTTCAATTAGCTTCAGCACATCATCCTTCATTATCTTGTTTCGATGTCCCGTCCCCTGCAAACCCTTCAGATCAATATTGTGTGCATCGGCAATACGGCGTGCAAGAGGGGATATATGGATCTTATCTTCATAATTATACCCCGCGATGTCATCTCTGTGGATGCGTCCTTTATAACCGGTTCCGGTTACATTATAAATATCCACGCCAAGACGTCGTGCCAGCGCTCTTGCAGCAGGTGTTGCCCTAACCTTGTCTCTTTCCATTCTCTCCTATTTATCTGTTATTGACTAGCTTAAGGATATATTTTTTTATACGCTCCACACTTGGTATAAGGGCAGACTCAAGATTCTGGTTGTATGGAACAGGTACATCCTCTCCCGCAAGCCGCAGAATGCGCCCATCTAAATAGTCAAAAGCATCGCTCTCGGCAATCATTGCAGCCACTTCACCAATAAATCCGCCGGTTTTATGTGCATCGTTTACCAATAGCACTTTACCGGTTTTTCGCACCGAATTGATGACCGCCTCTTTATCAAGGGGAGCCAATGTACGCAGGTCCACCACCTCAACGCTTACACCTTCCGCCTCATCCACTTCATTGGCAGCTTGCATAACCCGCTCAAGCATACGCCCGTAAGTAATGACAGATACATCTTTACCTTCTCTTTTGATATCCGCTTTCCCTATAGGCAAAACAAAATCAGGGTCTAGTGGTACCTCACCTTTCATATTATACTGGGCTTTATATTCGAGAAAGATAATAGGATTATTATCGCGAATAGCCGCTTTGAGCAAACCTTTCACATCGGCAGGAGTACCGGGGGCAATCACCTTGAGCCCCGGAATATGGGTAAACCATGCTTCGAGCGACTGCGAATGCTGTGCCGCAGAACCCACACCACCTCCCGCGGCAGCACGAAACACTACCGGTATCTGCCCCTTTCCCCCATACATATATCTGGTTTTGGCTGCCTGGTTAACGATATTATCCATCATATATACAATGAAATCCATAAACGTCACGTCCACAATAGGCCGCATTCCCGTAATAGCCGCTCCTACAGCCGCTCCTGAAATAGCATTTTCAGAAATAGGTGTATCGCGTACCCGCTCTTTGCCGAACTCTTCGAGCATACCGACGGAAGTACCGAAGTCTCCTCCAAAAATACCCACATCCTCACCCATCAGAAACACGTTTTCATCGCGGCGCATCTCTTCTGACATCGCCATAATGATAGCATCGCGAACAGTCATCAATTTTGTATTTTTTTCCATTTATCAGTTGTACTGTTTTTGTTTTTTTTATCAGCAGGGTAACTGCGATATATCCCTGCAGCAGAGTTGTTTTTATTGAATCCTGATCAGTCCGCATAAACATCTTTAAAGATGATAAAATTACCGATCTTTTTTTGGACTGTTGAGGCTTGATCAATCGGCATAAACATCTTCAAAGGCCGACTCCAGGGTTGGCTCGGGACTGCTTAAAGCAAATTTAACCGACTCTTCCACGGCATCAACAGAAGCGGCTTCCAGATCATCCAATTCCTGTCCGGTAGCAATCTTATTTTCAATAAGATAGTTTCTAAAGCGAGCGATCGGATCCTTTTTCTTCCACTCATCCACCTCCTCCTTGGTTCGATATTTTCCCGGGTCGGATGTAGAGTGGCCTAACCAACGGTAAGTAATGGCCTCTACCAATACCGGACCATTACCATTACGAACATATTCAACTATCTCTTCAAACTTGTTGTAAACAGCCATCAGATCATTCCCGTCCTCGATAAAATGCCCCGGAATACCGTAGGAGCAAGCACGCTGATAATTGTAGTCGATGTTTATTACATCGCTGATATGTGTGCTGATACCATACATATTATTGATAGAATAGAAAATTACCGGCAGTTTCCAGATTGAAGCCATATTCAATGTTTCATGGAAGGTACCTTCGTTACAGGCTCCATCGCCGAAAAAGCAAACCACTATCTTACTCGTATTTTTCATTTTCTGAGTGAGGGCAGCCCCGATAGCCATTCCCATTCCTCCTCCCACAATTCCGTTAGCACCCAGGTTACCATTGTCGAGGTCGGCAATATGCATCGACCCCCCCTTTCCCTTGCAAGTTCCGGTAGCCTTCCCCATAATCTCCGCCATCATCCCGTTAAGGTCAATTTCAAGAGCGATACTCTGCCCGTGTCCGCGGTGATTTGATGTGATAAGATCGAACCCCTTTTCAATAGCGGCAACCGCACCCACGTTGGCAGCCTCCTCTCCAATGGAGAAGTGTGTCATCCCGGGTATCTTCCCTTTTTTTACAAGCCTGTTCACTTTATTGTCGAAATTCCTTATATCGAGCATCAGCCTGTGCATGTGCAACATTTTCTCCTTGGATAATTCTCTCTTTGTTTTTGTATTTGTACTGGCCATATAAGCTTTCTTTTTGCTGTGATATTTTTAAATGTTTAGAATGATTCTACATAACAACAGTTTTTCAATCCTAATGTTTGATGAAATTTACATTTTAATTATTATTAATCATTCTTACTGAGTGAATAAACAATCATTTACGAGAAAGAGCAATAAAAATGGCACGGTAATAAAATATTTTTTACTTTTTTGTCGGAAATTGGAATTATTCAATAACTTTGCCCTTTGAGTGCATTTGTTTAAAATTGCACATTGTGCTGAATTTCATTTATTTAGTTATTACCATTTCAAAAGCAAGGCAAATTTCAATGTTTTCAAAAGCGTGTGAATATGGCATAAGGGCTATACTTTATATTGCATCTCAATCACAGGAAGAGAGAAGGGTGAAAATTGGAGATATTGTAAAAAATATTGATTCACCCGAAGCCTTTACAGGAAAAATACTTGGCCTTCTATCCAAAAATGGGATTGTGGACTCATATACGGGCCCCAACGGGGGATTCAAGATAGAACCCGAAAAGCTTCATCATATTACCGTTGCCGATATCGTAAAAGCCATAGATGGTGACGCATTTTTTAAAGATTGCGCACTTGGGCTTAGTGAATGTGATGGGCAACATCCTTGCCCCATTCATCATCCAGTAGAAAAAATAAGAAAAAACATGAGGAAGGTACTTCAAAAAACAACGGTTTATGAACTTGCGGAAGGACTTAAAAACAAAGAGTCGATACTAAAGCGATAATTTTTTCTCTTATTTGCGACAATTTTGTCTCAAATAAATAATTTAGTTATTTCATTACATTTTAAGCACATACACATCTCGGACAGAGCTTTGGCTCACATATGCAAAGTAAAAATTTACTCATTTGTTAAGGAAGGAAAAAGAATGAAGATACAATCCTTAAATAACTAACTCAAGTTACGCATATATGAATTATAACATATACAACTAAAAATATTAGGCCTATGAAATATTTAATGTGAACCCGTTCGATGAAACAGTCGTCGTCAGATAAACTGCTTGAGCTAAGCAAGTTGTTAATCAGACAGCCTGTAAATTGGGAGATGAGTCACAAAACATGTCAGTCGAATATTTAGTTGAATACTTAACATTCGAAACTTGAATAACTAATATTCAGTCTGCTCCAAAAACCCCAAAACCCGATTTCAGGAGATCGCATCTCGCTGAATATCAATGGTGTTTTTGTGGAATTTTCAGCAAAAAAGACTTATCGGAGGGGACTCAATATTCCAACTTTTAAAAATTAACAGCATGACACAAAAAAAATTATGGATTGCATTCGTACTTGTTGTAAGTGTCTCGTTTGCCGTATTGTTATACTACGGCAGCCAGATCTATCAACAGGCGCCGCCCATTCCCGAAAAGGTGATAAACGAGGCGGGTGATGTTTTGTTTACTGGTAACGACATCAAAGATGGCCAGAATATCTGGCAAAGCATTGGTGGACAAGAGATTGGCACCATATGGGGGCATGGTGCTTACGTCGCGCCCGACTGGACAGCAGATTACCTGCACAGGGAAGCACAGTATCTGCTGAATAAATGGTCTCAGGCTGAATACGGAAAAAAGTTCATACATCTGTCTGTTGCCGAACAGGTAGCAATGGAGGCAAGGCTACAGGAAATTCTCAGATTAAACAGATATGATACATCTACTAAAATGCTCACCATAACAAGCGAACGCTACGAAGCCTTTATGCACAATCTGAGCCATTACGGTGGCCTTTTCATGAATGACCCGGCACTGGATGGGTTGCGGGCAGACTACGCAATTGCCAAAAACACAATTAAATCGGAAGAGAGAATGGAAAAGATGGCACAGTTCTTTTTCTGGGCTTCATGGGCTTGTGTAACAGAGCGCCCCGGTTCTGATGTAACATACACTCACAACTGGCCACCTGACAAACAGATTGGCAACACACCAACAAGCGATCTGATCCTTTGGACAGGATTCAGCATCATCATGCTCCTCTTAGGGATTGGCATTATGATTTTCATGCAAGCCCGTACTCGTCGCGAGGAGACGCTGAAACCGCTTAATGACCCGCTCATGAATCAGGTCATTACTCCATCGATGTGGGCGGTAAAAAAATATTTCTGGGCGGTGAATCTTATTATTCTCACGCAGGTACTGCTGGGAGTGCTTACAGCCCATTACGGTGTAGAGGGGGGAGGCTTCTACGGTATCAATATTACAGGAATTCTACCTTATTCAATCACCCGCACGTGGCATATTCAGCTTGCTATCTTCTGGATAGCTACGGCATGGCTTGCAACAGGACTATATATTGCACCTTCGCTGAGTGGAAAAGACCCCAAATTTCAGAAAACCGGGGTTAACATTCTTTTTGGTGCATTGCTCATAGTTGTAGCCGGTTCGCTTATTGGACAGTGGTTTGGGGTAATGCAGCGTCTCGACCTGGTAAATAATTTCTGGTTTGGTCATCAAGGGTATGAGTATGTAGATCTGGGGCGTTTCTGGCAGGCACTACTGTTTGTCGGCCTCCTTCTCTGGCTTGCGCTGATGATTCGGCCAATACTTCCTATCATTAAAAAAAGAACATCAGAAAAAGGATTGCTTATTCTCTTCCTTATTTCATGTGCTGCCATCGCACTGTTATATGGTGCGGGATTAATGTGGGGACGTACAACCAATCTTGCAATAGCCGAATATTGGCGCTGGTGGGTGGTACACCTCTGGGTGGAAGGATTCTTTGAAGTTTTCGCCACGGTTGTTGCCGCATTCCTATTCACTCGTATGGGGTTGCTTGGAATAAAGTCGGCCACCAACAATATTATTTTTGCGACCGTAATCTTCCTTACAGGTGGAATTTTGGGTACATTCCATCATCTCTACTTCACCGGCACACCAACAGCTGTTATGGCTCTGGGGGCAACATTCAGCGCGCTGGAAGTGGTGCCCCTCATACTTATCGGTTTCGAAGCCTATCACAACTACCGTATGAGCAAATCTACGGAATGGTTAAAAGATTACAAATGGCCTATATATTTTTTGCTGTCGGTAGCTTTCTGGAATTTTCTCGGAGCGGGTATCTTCGGATTTATCATCAATCCGCCTATCGCCCTTTATTACATGCAGGGATTAAATACCACACCGGTACATGGCCATGCGGCACTCTTCGGAGTTTACGGCATGCTGGGGATCGGCCTTATTCTGTTTGTGCTTCGCAGCATGTATCGCAAACAAAAATGGAATAACAAGCTTATCTCATTTACTTTCTGGACTCTCAATACCGGCCTCTTTCTGATGGTTGTGCTGAGCCTGCTTCCTGTCGGCCTCATGCAGACCATAGCTAGCGTTAATGAGGGGATGTGGTATGCCCGTTCCGCCGAATTTATGCAACAGCCGCTGGTAAATATTTTCAAATGGTCACGTACAATAGGTGACACTATTTTCGCAATAGGCACACTTACGCTGTTCTGGTTTGTTTATCAGTTAACAGTAAAAAAAAATAAATAAGACATAGCGATCAAGGTACTGGTTACTTCAAATAATAATCTATAACATCAACAATTTATACCAGGCTGTTCCGCGAATATTTAAAACGCACCCGGAGTACCGGTTACCTTACACTAAAAATGTATTCATTAAGGCCGATAAGTTAAGTATTTAAGAGAGAAGGGAGCTCCCTTCTCTCTTTTTTGTTATTGTATTGAACGTGAGAAGTAAGATCTTTATCGCTAACTGAACCGGTAAACATGAAGGCCACACCCTCGGGAAAATCGCGCTGCAGTCAGAATATATGCTGTTTTGCAAAGGTTATCATCGCCTCCGACTGGAGGGTTTTCACACCCGGTAACTAAATAAGCCGTCAATAACCAGGCAAACGCCATCTTTTGTATCTTTGTAGTCTATAAAAAAATGACAACATGGAACTTTTACATTCCAATAGTGCGGTAATTATTGCAAACGGGAGATTTCCAAAACACCCTACGCCACTATCCTACATTGAAAAGGCACAATATATAGTCTGCAGCGACGGTGCATCAAACGATTTTATTGCACGTGGGGGAATTCCTGATGCTATTGTTGGCGATTGCGATTCCATTTCGGAAGAAAACAAGTTACGTTTTGCGGATATCCTTCACCCCGACTCCAACCAATATACAAACGATCTCACAAAATCTGTACATTTTTGTGTTGAGAACGGTAGAAGGGAGATAGTCATAGTGGGCGGAACCGGAAAGCGTGAAGACCACACGCTCGGGAATATCTCGCTGCTGGCAGAATATATGCTGATTGCGAAGGTTATAATGGTCACCGATTGGGGTGTTTTCACACCAATAAATGAAAATAACACCTTCAAAAGCACTAAAGGAGAGCAGGTCTCTCTCTTCTCTATCGACCGCGAAAAAATTACCACTGAAAATCTTAAATACCCTATCACCAAAACTATTCTTTCAAATTGGTGGCAAGGCACATTAAATGAATCTTTGGGAGACTCTTTTTCTATTGAGACAAAAGGGAGAGTGATTGTTTTTCAAGCTTACTTATAAAAATACTTCGGTGACTTTTAAAACAACTCTTATAACTCGCTGAATATCAATAGGGTATATTGCTTTTGGGAGCCCAGCATAACTCATTGACTGTCAGTATTATAAATGAGTTTTTAACGATGCTTTATTATAATCTATCCTATATCAATTCCCTAAGTACATCTAGCGATTTAAGGTGAGGAAAATTATACAGATGCAACCGATAATATGTTAGCAAATGCCCTACTATTATGTTCCGCTGATCACGTGACAATTTAAACAGGTGCATATTGTTATAGCTCATGCGGTAAAAATATGACAGATAAGTACTCTGCTGCCTGTCAAGATAATGAGAGTGTAAAGGTTCTTTCATCACAAATTCTCCATACAGCATGTCGAAATAGCTGTTTTTATTTATTAGCTGCCCACTCTGCACATTCGGATAGATACCCAGAAACCGGGTCAGCCTTAACATAAATACCAGATGAAAGTTGCCCAGGCCTTTTTCAGCAGCCTCAAGCGTTTCTATAGAATTTTTCACAAAGTCATACGTCGATTCGTTGTTATCGGACTCGCGGAGCACACGCGATAAAAATTCAGACAAAAAAAACGCTATTGCAACCTTCGTCATATTCGTATATATATCATACACCGGGAATTCAATCTCCGCATCCTTCAGGCGCTGAATATCACGTAATGGCAGGTGCTCCACCTCCATATTAAGTACCGACAATGGGAAAAAAAGAGATGTTTTTATCCTCGCTTTTTTACCGTGTGATTTGGGCAACAGATAAGACACCCTTCCAAAATCACGGGTGAAAACGTGGGTTATGGAATAAACGTCGCTATAGGGAGACGTGCCAAGTACTATACCTTGCGTTTTGTGAAGCATATTAATGTATTGAATTTCGAAGTTGCCGCTTCGAATTGAGCCTGAGCTTAACCTGATTATAAGCCGTAGTTTTAGCCTTTGCGCAGCCTGAACTATAGGCTTAGCTTTTGCGCAGGCAGATATAGAGTCTTAACCGTATTCATGGACTGCACTTCCTTCAGCTTACCTTTAAAAGTTTGACAAATATAGAAAAAATTCTGAACGCCTAACAAAAATTCAGCATATTCTGCTGCAGAAAAATACACTCTCGCTAAAATTGGTAGCTGCCATTATTTAATACACGATTACAATGTCTGCTGCCAAAGCTTATTCTCAAGGTGCCCGCAAAAAAATAGCCCCGAAAATTCCGGGGCTATTTTTGTATTCTGACTGTCTGCGACTATTAAAATACTTTTTTCCTGATACGAGCAGCTTTTCCGCGCAGTTTCCGCAAATAGTACAATTTTGTTCTCCTCACTTTTCCTTCACTGTTCAGCGTAATATTTTCGATAAACGGTGAGTTCATGGGAAAAATACGTTCCACGCCAATATTATCAGACATTTTTCTAACGGTAAAACGTTTTGAATCACCATGACCGGCGATCTTGATCACAACACCGCGATACTGCTGTATACGCTCTTTGTTCCCCTCAGCAATGCGATAAGCAACTGTAACCGTATCGCCGCTTTTGAATGCAGGGAACTCTTTTTTTCCATTTGCAAAAGACTCTTCTGCTATCTTAATTAAATCCATTATTTATAAAGCTTTATGTTAATAATTAACCTTGTTTGAACGCAATATAACGGGTTGTTGCCGACAGAGATTACGCAAAGCGGATGCAAAGTTAGCATTTTTTCTTTAATCAACCATGCAAAACAATATTTAATGTTTATTTTTTATTCCGATATTGCCTCTGAAGGGAAAAAGGTGTATTTTTGACAACATTAATTATTACAGGATTATTTTAATAATATCAGCTCGTAATTTATCAGCCACAGGTATATTAGTTTTAATCGGCCTGAACTGCCATAAATAAAAAATTTAAATAACGTATGCATAAAAAGACGATATTGATTGCATTAATTGCAATTTCACTTCTTTCTTGTAAATCGCAATACCAGATTGCGGAGATGAGCGGTACCATTGTAGAGATGGATTCCTCTTTTGATTCACAACCTAACAGTGAAGTTCGGACGTTTGTACAATCATACAAGGCTGAACTGGATAAAGAGATGAATATGATTATCGGATCTTCCGCGCAATTCATGGACTATAAACGTCCCGAGAGCCTGCTAACAAACCTCACATCAGATGTAATGAAGGCTTACGGTGACGAGCATCTTGCCGGCGGTGCCGATTTGGGAGTGATGAATGTGCACGGACACCGTGCCACTATGCCCATGGGCCCTGTCACCATTGGCAATATGTATGAGATATACTCTTTCGACAACACAATCACTTTCCTTGATTTGAAGGGAAGCGATTTAAGAGAAATGTTCGATGCATATGCTCGCATAGGCGGTGCCGGCATATCCTCAAACGTGAAACTCGTTATCGAAGGCCGAAAAGTCAAGAGTGTTACAATCGATGGCAATCCAATAAACGATAACGCAATATACCATATAGTCACTCTCGATTACCTTGCCGATGGCAACGACAATATGTCGGCTTTCAGGAACGCCATAAACAGTGTAAACACAGGCATCACTCTGCGCGATGTGATGATTGACTTTGTCAAGGAACAGACTCGTCAGGGAAACGAGATTGAATCGGCACTCGATAAACGAATTTGTGTAAAAAAATAACATAATCAAGTTGGGGTTATGCACTCTATCAAACCCGTCGGCAAATCTATTATTGTAACAAAATAACACCTGATCAGATGAAATCGGTAAAAAAATATTACTTACTCTACACTCTGCTATTTATTTTCCTGCCGGTGCTCCCTCAAAAGAGCATCGTCATATTACATACAAACGACACACACAGCAGGATTGAACCTCTTCCTGAAAGTGACAGGACAGCCCCCGGAAAGGGAGGAGTAGAACGAAGGGCCTCTTTTGTAGAACAGGTAAGGGAAGAAAACAAAAATGTGCTTCTGCTCGATGCCGGCGATTTCCTACAGGGCACACCATATTTCAATCTTTTCAAAGGACAGGTAGAGATAGGGGCAATGAATTTGATGAAATACGATGCGGTTACATTGGGGAATCACGAGTTCGACTACGGCCTGGAGATACTTGAGAAGGTAGTTCGTGCCGCATCATTCCCGGTAGTTTCAAGCAACTACGACTTCTCTCAAACTTCCCTTGCGGGATTGATCAAGCCATATATCATTCTAAAAAAAGATGGCCTTCGCATAGGAATTATCGGAATCAATATTCAGCCAAGGGGACTTATCGCCTCAGATAACTTCAAGGGGATGAAATATATGGATCCCTTTAAAACAGCGGGCGAGCTGGCAGCAAAACTGCGGAAACATGATAAGTGCGATATGATTATTTGCCTGTCGCACCTGGGCTATAGCGCCGATACAAAGCTTGCGGAATCATCGCGCTATATCGACCTTATCATTGGCGGTCACAGTCACACCTACATGAAAGAGCCCAACATTCGCAAAAACAACGACAACAAAGATGTAATGATATTCCAGACTAACGGCCGTGGAGTATTTGTGGGAAGGGTAGATATACTTTTTGAGAAAAGGAAAAACGTAAAGAGACAAATACTGTAAAGGAAGAAAACTATGAAGAAAACCCTGATAATATATATCTTTTTATTAAGTTCGATACTTTTAAAGTCGCAAGTGGTTACAACCCTGTATAAACAGGCCTATGACCGGGATCCGTCACAATGGGTGGATTCGGTTTACGCAGAAATGACACAGGATGAAAAGATAGGCCAGCTTTTCATGCCAATTGCCGAACCCAACAACGGATGGAAGTCAAGAATATCAGGTTATATACGAAATCAAAAAGTGGGAGGATTGCTCTTTTCTAAAGGTACACTTGCTCAACAGGCAGAAATCACCAATTATGCGCAGGGATTGTCCAGCCTGCCACTGCTGATCGCTCTTGATGGCGAATGGGGCCTCTCCATGCGGTTAAGCGATGCACCCAAATACCCCAGAAATTTAGTTATTGGTGCCATACAAGATGAGGAAATTCTTAAGCTTTACGGCAAAGAGATAGCGCGACAGTGCAAGGAGATGGGTATTCATGTGAATTTTGCACCTTCAATAGATGTTCACAGCAATCCCCTGAACACAGTCATCGGCAGCCGTTCTTACGGAGAGAACCCTCAAAACGTAGCAAAACAGGGGATTGCATATGCTAAAGGCATGGAAGAGAACGGGGTTATGGCAGTTGCAAAACACTTCCCGGGCCATGGAGACACACTCGATGACTCACACAAAAAGCTACCTACCGTAAATCACGATCAGGAACGGTTAGAGCAGGTGGAACTCTATCCCTTCCGTGAATATGTAAATGCCGGATTATCAGGCATAATGCTTGGGCATATAAATGTGCCCGTGTTAAAAACAAATGGCAAGCCCGCCTCCCTCTCCCCGGAGATAGGGATAAATCTATTAAAAGACGATATGGGTTTCACAGGGCTCACTTTCACTGACGGCATGTCTATGAAAAGTGTTTCCAATCAGCTCAACGCCAGTGTAAAGGCTCTGATAGCCGGAAATGACATCATTCTGGGTGTCGCAAATCAGGGCAATGAGTTCGAGTCTGTAAAAAAAGCTGTCAATAATGGAACCATTCCAGCATCACTCCTTGAAGAAAAAGTAAAGAAAATACTTACCTACAAATACATTCTGGGAGCTCATGAGTTCACGCCCATTAATACATCTGACATAAAAAGACGGGTAAACTCACCCACAGCCGAATGGGTTCAGAGAAAAATTTACGACGGAGCAGTCACTCTTATTAAAAACGATGATGAGTTGATACCACTCAAAGGACTGGACAAAGTTAAAATAGCTTCAATTGCAATCGGCGCTGATTCATCAAACACATTCCAGAGATTTCTAAAAAAATATGGCGATATAGCTACTTTTCAGACAAAATCCTCAACTGCGGTACCTTTGGGCAGAGATGGGAGCAACAATAAAGTTGCTTCCGCCCAGGCAGAACCCACCGCTCTCCCCGGTATAGATCAACTCAATGAGTATGATCTGGTGATAGTCTCTGTCCACATGAACAGTGCTCAGGATACAACCATAACACAGCAACTTGCAAAATGCAAGAAAACTGTTCTGGTACTATTCACATCGCCATACATGCTTAGTAATTTCCAAACTCACACAAACAATGCCTCCTCCGTGATCATGGCATATGATGAAACTGAGTTTGCACAAATGAGTGCCGCCCAAGCTCTTTTCGGAGGCATTGCCATGACAGGTAAACTTCCTGTCACTTCCGGATCTTTCAAGGAGGGGACTGGTATCAATACAAATAAAACCCGTCTGAGTTATTCCATGCCTGAGGAGGTGGAAATCCCTTCCGAGAGATTAGCCCGAATCGAAAGTATTGCTTTGGAAGGGATACGGCAGAAGGCCTACCCGGGCTGTCAGATACTGGTAGCTAAAGATGGTGTGGTTATCTACGAAAAAGAGTTCGGAAAATACGATTATGGCAATGGTCCCGCGGTAACCGATGAAACTGTGTACGACCTGGCTTCCGTGACCAAAGCGACAGCCACCCTTCCTGCCATTATGAAACTGTACGATGAGAAAAAAATACGCCTTCTTGACCCCATAAGTAAATTTGTCCCGAAAACAAAGGGAAGCGACAAATCAAAAGCCAGCATACGGTCACTGCTTCTTCATGAGTCCGGTATAACATCATTTATCCCCTATTACACTACAGCCATAGATGAAAGCAGCTATTCCGGCCCACTTTTCGGGCGGCGCTCAAGCATATATAACGTACACTATGCAGGTGCGTGGGGTCGTACGGATTACAAATTTATCCCTGATTTCATATCAACCGAAAAATCCGGTAGATTCCATCTACCTATAGCTGAAGAGATGTTCGGCAGTGATAAAATGTACGACGCCCTTCTTAAAGATGTTATAGCCTCACCTTTGAGAAG
>NZ_DIQL01000049.1:32912-46747 GCF_002427225.1 Proteiniphilum sp. UBA5463
ATTTCCGGAACAGACCTCGACACATACGTAAAGCAAAACTTTTTTAATAAGCTGGGGGCAACTACTACTACGTTTCTACCTCTTAGATATATGTCAGTTGATAAGATTACCCCTACAGAGAACGACCCTTTTTTCCGCAAGCAGCTACTTCGCGGATATGTACATGATGAAGGTGCGGCACTCTTTGGCGGTATATCGGGTAATGCCGGGCTTTTTTCCAATGCCAATGATCTTGCCAAACTCTACCAGATGTGGCTCAATGGTGGTGAATATGGAGGGGAACGTTTTCTCAGTAGAGAGACCGTGAAGCTTTTTACCACCGGCAGGAGCAGTATCAGCCGCCGCGGGCTTGGATTCGACAAACCTGATCCGCAAAATAACAATTCAAGTCCCACCAGCCCCGGAACGCCCATTGAGGTTTACGGACATACCGGATTCACAGGTACCGGCTTTTGGATAGACCCGGTAAACAACATTATCTATATTTTCCTGTCTAACAGGGTATATCCTTCCCGCACTCCCAACCGGTTTTCATCCCTTAAAATCAGGGAACGTATCCAGGAGGAACTATACGATGCAATTAATACGGATAAACGACAAAAAGAGAACTGATTATTTTTTTAGCGATGCAACAGATAATAAAAAGCAGTAATTTAATTAGTGACGTAGAGAATACAATCGATAATATCCGTCACGATAAACTGTTCATAATCACCGATGAACATACCCACATCCATTGTTTACCCCTGCTGGCCAAGGTCGCTCAGATACGCGATGCTACAGAGATCGTAATTCCTGCAAACGATACAAACAAAACAATCACAAGCCTCGAAAAGGTATGGAAGGTTCTCACAGAGAATGGTGCCACACGCCACTCCTTGCTGATAAACCTGGGGGGAGGAATGGTCACCGACCTGGGAGGCTTTGCAGCTGCCACTTTCAAACGCGGAATCAGATATATCAATATCCCTACCACCCTGCTTGGCTCAGTAGATGCTTCAGTAGGAGGAAAGACCGGGGTCAATTTCGAAGGATATAAAAATGAGATTGGCTCATTCTATCCCTCGGAGTATGTTATCATCTCTTCCGATTTTTTACATACGCTTGATCGCACGGCCATTTTATCGGGATATGCAGAGATGATAAAGCATGCACTTATACACCCGGGCTCAGAATGGGAAAAAATTCTTTCCTTTTCGCTTGACGAGATAGACTACCTCCGGCTTAACGAACTTGCTTTCCGTTCCGTGGAAATTAAAAGGGGGATTGTAGATAAGGATCCTTATGAAAGAAATATCAGGAAAGCCTTGAACCTGGGCCATACTATAGCCCATTCGTTCGAGAGCTTTGCCATGGCAGACGGGAAGCCTGTTCAGCACGGCTATGCAGTTGCCTGGGGTATGATAGTTGAGCTTTATCTATCTCACAGAATATGCTGTTTTCCCAAAGATAAACTGCTAAGGACAGTCCGCTTTATCCATAGATATTACGGAGCATTCAACATTACCTGCGATCATTACGAGATGTTGTATGAAATTACAAAGCACGACAAAAAAAACGAAGGTGACAAAATTAATTTCACACTATTGTCTGAAATAGGGAAAGTGCAGATAGACATGACAGCCGATAAAAATCTAATTTTCGAGGCTTTTGATTTCTACAGGGATTCTGTGGGGCTGTAGTATAAATCAATCAACATCCCCTTAAGATATGTTTTCATATCAGAACAAGCTACACAGGCTGCCATCGTCATTCTCAGCGTTAATTCTTATAACTCGCAAAGAGAGTATTGCTAACATTCCGAGTTTGGTTTGGTACCCTCCTCGCTGCGAATGCTAATAACTCGCAAAGAGAGTAATGCTGGCATTCCGAGACGTTTTTACTTTGTGTGGTGTAATACTGGTGCTGCAGGTGTCTAGAATCCGCCGCAAGGTCATTTACCCGCAAATCTCTTTTATGAACCGCTCTTCAGCCTGGTGCACCCAATCCCTGAACTTTTCATCTGGATTATATTGCGGAATAAATTTAATAAGCCTGTCCAGGTCAAATTTTTTCCCCGATATGCCGGCTCCCGAGATAGCTGCATCGTAGGCATTGAATTCCTGCTCCACATGAACAGGGATCATAAGGATAGGTTTTCTGTAATAGAGCGCCTCACAAACAGATTCAAATCCCGATGTGGTAGCGTAAGCCATACTTCCTGCCATGCTGTGCAGGAAACGCTCGTCATTAAGCTTATATAGAATGAAATTGTCATCAATTTTAGTCACCTCTTCCGCATCTTTCTTATCCCAGAAAAAGCGTAACGGTATCTCCGGATTCTTTGCATGCCAGTTTGAGACCTCCTCAAAATAACCTGCATTCAGCATATACCCATGTATATAATCACTCTTAGCAGGCTCAATGTCAAATACTTCAGGTCGGAGTAACGGAGGAACAGTGACAATTCTCCTCCCTTCCGCGCCAGGCATATCCCTGAAAGAGAGAGCTAATATTCTGAATGCCCTGTTAGAAGTTATCCTCGACAACATCCGCAGAAAATAATATTTAACATCCTGATCGGCGCTGGTTTTATAGTTGGGATTCATCAATACATACTGGTGAGCAATACATATCATCTTCACGCCCATCTTCTTATCAAACTTATATATCCCATAAGCCATTCCGGTAATCATCTCATAGAAGTTGACCACTATGTCGGGTTTGTGTTCCTCAATCTGATGCTTGATAAACAGAAGGCTATCCTTGAAAATAAATGGACGAGAGAAATTATCCGCCATACTTAACAGTATATTGGGGCGCTTCTGCTTGTAAAAGGATGTAAAACTGGGACTGCTGAACTCGGCGACAGGAGCTTCTATTTTGTTCATGAAAAAGGATGGGATCTGCCTGGAATCACTCTTCCCTACCAGCACAGCAACAACCTCATGCCCATGCTTACGAAGGATAGCAGCAAGCGATAAAGCCTGTGTGAAGTGTCCCCTACCCTCCCCCTGTACGGTAAACAAAAATCTCACTAATAAAAAGTTTAATTGAATTTTGCCACAAAAGTATAAAAATAATACATCAACACGTTACAAACGTGGTTAACGAAAGTAAACATGCAGCTTTCTATCCTTACCTGTTAAACTCCAAAGCTTTTCCGTACACCTTTTCTGAAAAGGCTCCATTATCGAATGCAAGGTGCCCGTTTACAAACGTCTTTTTCACAGAACAGTTGAATGTCTCACCTTCAAACGGAGACCATCCACATTTATACAAAATGTTCTTCGGTGTTACAGTATATGGTACTTCAGGATCAATAAGCACAATATCGGCATAATATCCTTCCCTGATATACCCCCTCTCTTTAACACTGAAAAGTTGAGCCGGCGCATGACACATCTTTTCCACTACAAACTCAGTTGACCATAAACCTTTATTTGCCAGCTGCATCATTAACTGAAGAGAATGCTGCACAAGCGGACCGCCCGATGCTGCCTGAAGGCAACCGCCCTCTTTTTCACTTAACAGATGTGGGGCATGATCGGTGGCAGCAACATCAATCTTACCTGTAATCAACGCCTGTTGAAGCGCATCTCTGTCGCCACTGCTCTTTATTGCCGGATTCCATTTTATACGAGTCCCCAATCGTTCATAATCTTCATCCGTAAACCAGAGATGGTGTACACACACTTCAGCGGTAATTTTTTTCTCATTCAGCGGAGCATTACTGAAAAGGCTCATTTCTCGGGCGGTAGAAAGGTGCAGTACATGCAAACGGGAACCATATTTATCGGCCAGCTCCACAGCCAGGGCCGATGAGCGGTAACACGCCTCTGCGCTTCTGATCAAAGGATGGTATTTAATTGGAATATTCTCACCGAATTTCTTTTGAAAATATTCCTTGTTCTCCCTCACAACCTCCTCTTTCTCGCAATGCGTAGCGATAAGCATTTCTGTTTCGGCAAAAATCTCATGCAGTGCTCTATCACTGTCCACAAGCATGTTACCTGTTGAAGCCCCCATAAAAACCTTCACACCGCAAACTATCTTCTTATCGGCTTTTTTCAACTCCCTTGTATTGTTATTTGTTGCCCCCAGATAAAAAGAGTAGTTAGCAGCCGATTTTCCTTCAGCCATCTCCAGCTTTTCACTTATTGCATTATTAGAAATTGTCTGAGGTATAGTGTTAGGCATATCCATGTATGATGTAACACCACCAGCCACAGCCGCTCTGCTTTCCGTGAAAATATCCCCTTTATGTGTCAATCCCGGATCACGAAAATGCACCTGGTCGTCAATAACTCCCGGTATCAGGTATAATCCGCGGGCGTCAATAACCTGCCGGCATGCATTCAATACAGGTTCCGGGACCTCCTCCTTATATATGCGTGATATTCTTTCGCCCTCCAGAAGGAGCGATCCGATAAATGACTCACCTTCGTTGATTATAGTAGCTTTGTGAATAAGTATCATACAGTTTAAGCAATAAGTTTGGAACGGGATTTAATTTTTCCTGTTATTTTACGCCATCTAAGGTCGATTACTCCGAAAAAGGCTTCCCCGAAAATGCTTGAACTCATTTTTGAGGTACCCAGGCGTCTGTTAACGAATATCACTGAAACCTCTTTCACTTTAAATCCGAGTACATAAGCTGTATACTTCATCTCAATCTGAAAAGCGTATCCCTTGAACTTAATCATATCAAGATTTATAGCCTCCAGTACTTTTCTCCTGTAACAAACAAATCCGGCAGTGGTGTCTTTTATTTTAAGGCCGGTTATAAAGCCTACATATTTTGATGCGAAATAAGACATTAGAACGCGGCCCATTGGCCAATTCACCACATTTACACCTGTTGAATATCGCGATCCTATAGATACATCATACCCCTCCTCGCTGCAGGCAGCATATAATCTGGGAAGGTCATCGGGATTATGAGAAAAATCTGCATCCATCTCAAAAATATAGTCATACGAACGCGCCAATGCCCATTTAAAACCGTGAATATAAGCTGTACCCAATCCCATCTTTCCCTTTCTTTCTTCTATAAAAAGCCTGTCTCCAAACTCATTTTTTTTAAGCCTGTGAACAATTGAAGCTGTGCCGTCGGGTGAGCCATCATCTATAACCAAAATGTGAAAATCCTTCTCTAAAGCAAAAACAGATCGGATAATATTCTCGATATTTTCTTTCTCGTTATAGGTCGGTATAATTACAATACTGTCTGACATAAAATAAAGGTATATTTTATCCCAAAAGTACGGTTTTTAGTCAACATATAAAAAAGATTCTGTAATATTTTGTTTTTCGAATAAAAACCTGTATCTTTGCAACCCAATTAAGGAATAAAACATCGCGGAGTGGAGCAGTTGGTAGCTCGTTGGGCTCATAACCCAAAGGTCGTAAGTTCGAGTCTTACCTCCGCAACTATCGAAGAGGGTGAACATCATAATATGATTTCACCCTCTTTCTCTTTAAATTTTGACCCTGTTTGAATCTTTAGTCCTGCTTGAATTTATAAACTCTATCTTGTTTCGTTTGTGAACGAGTATGGAAAATCAGACTTGTTTATCCCTCTTGATTTGTTCGGGGACTCAGACATTGTAATATCTATCTTTGCTCCCTTCATCAGGTCCTCATGCATAAAATAATTCTTAGAATAGGTTTTTCCGTTCAGCTTTAAACCTGATATATATCTGGTCAGGTGCGTATTACCAGGCACACTGATCTCTACTTTGTTCCCGTTTTCAAGATGAACCGTCATACGTTTAAACAGGGGCGATCCAATCACATATTCGCCGCTGCCCGGGCAAACTGGATAAAAGCCGAGTGCCGAGAACACGTACCATGCTGAAGTCTGTCCATTATCTTCATCACCACAATAACCATCGGGATTGGGTGTGTACAGTTTATCCATCACCTCGCGAACCCGGTACTGCGCTTTCCAGGGCTCTCCGGCATAGTTATAGAGATAAATCATATGCTGTATAGGCTGATTACCGTGAGCATACTGCCCCATATTCATTATCTGCATCTCACGTATTTCGTGAATAACCCCTCCATAATAACTATCATCGAAAACCGGAGGCATAACAAACACCGAATCCAGCATCTTCACAAACTCTTTGTTTCCACCCATAAGGTCGATCAGTCCCTGCGGATCGTGGAATACCGACCAGGTATAATGCCAGCTGTTGCCCTCGGTGAACGCATCTCCCCATTTTGTAGGGCTGAAGGGAGACTGAAATGACCCGTCTTTATTTCGTCCTCGCATCAGCTTATGCTCCGGCGAATATAGGTTCCGGTAGTTCTGACTCCGTTTTGCGAATAGATCTATCTCTTCCTGAGGGCGCTTCAACTCCTTCGCCAGCTTATAAATTGTCCAGTCGGCATATGCATACTCCAGCGTTCTTGCTGCATTTTCATTAATGCCTGCGTCATAAGGCACATATCCCAATGAGTTGTAATACTCATGTCCAAGCCGCCCTGTGGAAGAGACCTCCGGGTGCACATTTTCGGTGCCATGCAACATACCCTCGTAAAGCAAATCTATATCATACCCTCTCAACCCCTTAAGATAAGCATCTGCAACCACTGAGGCCGAATTATTACCTACCATGATACTCCTGTGGCCCGGACTTGCCCACTCGGGCAGAAAGCCACTCTCTTTATATGTGTTCACCAGCCCCTCCTGTATCTCCTTGTTCACCGACGGGTATATCAGGTTTAGCAACGGGAACAGAGCCCTGAAAGTATCCCAGAAACCTGTATCGGTAAACATATAACCTGGAAGGACCTTCCCATTGTACGGGCTATAGTGTACAACCTTTCCCCCTGCATCAATCTCATAAAACTTTCTGGGGAATAATGTTGAGCGGTAGAGTGTAGAGTAAAACGTACGTTTTTTGTCAAGGTCACCACCCTCAACTTCAATTCTACCCAAAACTTTGTTCCAGGCTTCCCTTCCCTCCTGCTTCACCGTCTCAAACTCCTTGTCTTCAACCTCTTTCAGATTTTGCCATGCCTGTTCGAAACCAATAAATGATGATGCTACTCGTGCAAGCACCTGCTCGCCCCTTATTGTAGAGAAACCAACAAACGCGCCTGTATGGTCAGCTTCAACCTTAGCAACATCCTGAATAATCTCTCCATCCTGAAATAAATACTTACTTTGAAACGGTTTATCGAAAACGATCACGAAATAGTTCCTGAAATTTTCTGGTACACCACCGCTGTTTCGGGTTGTATATCCAACAATTGCTTTTCTTTCGGGCAGTATCTCTACAGCAGATCCTCTGTCGAAAGCATCAATCAGAACAAATGCACTATCTGTTTCGGGGAATGTGAACCTGAAGATGGCAGCTCGTTCAGTAGGTGCAATCTCAGCAGTCACATCATAGTCTGCAAGATATGCACTATAGTAATAGGGCTTTGCAACTTCGGCCTTATGCGAATACCAACTGGCTCTCTTTCTCTGATCAAACTCCATCTTCTCCACCATCGGAAAAATTGAAAACTGGCCGTAATCATTCATCCATGGGCTTGGCTGATGTGTCTGTTTAAATCCGTTAAGCTTATTATCGGTGTAAGCATATTGCCATCCGTCCCCGATTCCACGTGTCTGTGGTGTCCAGAAATTCATTCCCCATGGCACAGCAACAGCCGGGTATGTATTACCGTTTGAAAGTGCAAACTCCGACATTGTCCCCATCAAAATATTCACATAATCTACAGGCTCGGCAAACGATTGAACCTGCGACTTTCCTTGACATGCAACCGACAATATAAATATTATTGCCGCAGCAAAATAACGTCCTTTCATGTTTCGGGTTTTATATGCTGTTTATTAAATTAATTTTCCCTTTTGCCTCTAAATCTACAAGCAGCTCTCCAAACAGAGTATTTACCCATGCGAACCAACTCCTTGTAAATTTGGCCGGGTCTTCCTTATGAAATGACTCATGCATGAACCCTGTGTCTCCATCCGTATTTCGAAGCATACGAATACAATGTTTAATCTCATCATCGCTTCTACTTGTCTGTGCACGCATAATAATACTCATAGGCCAGATCATATCGTATCCTATATGTGGCCCTCCAATACCCTCTCCGGCAGGCCCCCGGAAGAAATATGGGTTATCAGTGCTCAACACCAGCTTTCTTGTGTTTTGATATACCGGATCGTGCAAATCTGCACTATCAAGATAAGGCAAAGCCAGCAGACTGGGCACATTGGCGTCATCCATAAAATAGGCGTTTCCGAAGCCATCGACCTCAAAAGCATAAACCTTTCCGTATTTGGGGTGCTCTACTATTGCATACTTCTCTATTGCCTCTTCCACCTCATTTGCCAGTGCCTTGCTTTCTGAAGCTAACGCGGCATCGTTAACAACACTTTCGGAGATTTCGGAAATCTGGCGCAACGAGGTTACGGCAAACAGATTAGATGGAACAAGAAATTGGAATGTTGTTGCATCGTCAGACGGCCTGAACGAAGATACAATAAGCCCCACCGGGTTGACCGGATTACCCAGTCCCCCATTATTTAATGTATCAAGCTGTCGGTCGGTCTTCCTAAGAAACTTATAAGGTCCGTGCCCCTCTTTCCGCTGTTGCTCTTTGAATGTTTTTATCAACAGCCTCATAGCTTTTTTCCAATCCTCATCAAACACCAAAATATCACCAGTAACCTTCCAGTAATTATATGCAAGCCTTACGGGGTAGCAGAGTGAATCTATCTCCCATTTGCGTTCATGCAGCATGGGTTTCATATCTGTTCCGTCTGTCAACCACTCTCCTTTTGGGTTAGGTTCGGCATAAAATGCATTTGCATAGGGATCTATAAGAATACATTGAGTCTGTCTATTTATCACGCCAGCTATCATCTGCTTCAACTTTTCATCGGCTTTTGTTAGCGGTAGATAAGGCCATACCTGTGCGGACGAATCCCTTAGCCACATAGCATCAATATCTCCTGTTATGACAAATGTGTCGGGTTTACCATTTTTCATGCTATGGTTCACTGTCGTGTCAAGTGTATTTGGGAAACAGTTCTCGAACATCCATGCCAGTTTGGGATCTTTTATTTTAGCTTTCACCCTTGCTATGGTTTGCTCCACAGCCAGTGATGTGAATCTGCGCTCACCTGCTGCCGGTCGTTTTGAAACAAAATTACTATTTTGCATTTTCCTGCTCACCGATGAGGCGGCCCATGAGGGGTTTACAGCAATCGCAGTTAACCCAACGGCTGTTTTTTTAATAAAATTTCTGCGTGTTGTCATACAAATAAATTTAAAATGTTTGTACAGCCACAGACTGTGTGGCCACTCCTCAGGGAAGGTGCAATCATGCTCTTTACTGGTTACATCAGCTGCCAGTTTCCAGTGTTTTCCTTCAATGAGGGCTGTATATGGAGAACCGTTAAAATACCGGCACCATACATCAGGTTGCAGGACTATCTTTCAGTGACAGTCCCTAGTTGCCTTCTCATAATTAATGGAAGCATCATGTTCTGCTATGAGAATAGTATCACAATCTTAATCGTCTGATGAAAAATCGATTGGAATTTTTTTACGGAAAGCATCTTTGAAACTGATAAGTGTCTCCGTCCTCGACAGCCCAAGAGGTTGCAATTGAGTATGAATAATCCGCAACAGGTCTTTATTGTTCTTTGCAAATACCTTGATTAGCAGGTCGTACTGTCCTGTTGTATAATAGCACTCCACCACTTCCGGAATCTTTTCCAGCTCTTTTACCACATAATCGAAGGTGGAAGGAGAAGTGAGAAAGATGCCTACGAAAGCACAAGTTTCATAGCCTATGCTCTCTGCGTCCACAACAAACTCCGATCCTTTAAGAACCCCGACACTGAAGAGTTTCTGAACCCGTTGATGGATTGCTGCTCCCGATACTCCGCATTCACGAGCAACTTCCAGGAATGGGATGCGAGCATTATCTACTATTAGTCTAAGGATTTTCTCATCTAATTCGTCTAATTCATGATGTGCCATTGATCTAGTTTTATGTTACAGCAAATAATTAACAGGAGATGTTTTATACAAAATTAGTATAAAAGATTGTCTTTACAATTAGAAAATATTAATACTATGCACAGCGGTTTTCTTCATTGCTTCAGTAATATTCACTCCAGCTCATGTATTACGAGTCCCGAACGCAACTTGGGCTCAAACCATGTAGTCTTTGGCGGCATTATATTATCCGAGTCAGCTATGCTCATCAGTTGTTTCATAGAAACAGGATACAAAGCTATTGCAACAGCCATTTCGCCGCTGTCGACACGTTTTTTCAGTTCTTCCAAGCCACGTATACCTCCCACAAAATCGATACGTTTATCACTGCGGAGATCTTTAATTCCCAGAATCTCATCCAGAATAAGGTTCGACGTGATGGTAACATCCAGTTGGCCAATAGGGTCATTGTCGTTACACCTTCCTGGTTTTGCCGTAACACTAAAAGAGCGCCCATCAAGATAGACCGAGAAATTATGCAGATTCTTCGGTTTATGTATTTCCGTACCTGTTGGTTCCACCACAAAATCCTTCTCTAACTTGCTAATGAACTCATCTGCAGTTAGTCCGTTCAGATCTTTTACCACACGATTATAATCGATGATAGTCAGCTGGTTATCTGGAAAACAAACCGCCATAAAGTAGTTATACTCCTCATCTCCCCGGTGATGGAGGTTGTTTCTTGCTTTTTCGGCACCCACCAGAGCTGCTGCCGCAGAGCGGTGATGCCCGTCGGCAATATACATTGCGGGAATATCGGCAAAAAGATCTGTAATACGCTGAATATCTTCATCATCAGGGACCAGCCAGAAATGGTGTCCCACGCCATCAACCGAAACAAAGTCATACTCGGGTTCCCCGGCTGTTATCTTATCAACAATTGCGTTCAAGCCGTTATTGTCGGGATAAGCGAAGAAAACAGGCTCTATATTTGCATTGGTCACACGCACGTGCTTCATACGGTCCTCTTCCTTGTCGCGTCGTGTAAGTTCATGTTTTTTTATTTTCCCTGACATATAATCCTCAACATATGCACCCACTACCAATCCGTACTGTGTTTTGCCGTTCATCGTTTGTGCATACACGTAATACATCTCACTCTCGTCCTGCACAAGCCATCCATTGTCCCTGAACTTCCTGAAATTTTCGGCAGCCTTTTCATATACATCGGCATCATGTTCATCTTTTCCCTTCGGGAAATCAATTTCGGGTTTAATAATGTGGTACAACGATTTATCGTTCCCTTCGGCCTCTTTTCGGGCCTCTTCTGAATTTAAAACGTCATATGGGCGCGAAGCCACCTCTTTCACTAAAGCTCTTGGCGGGCGAACGCCTTTAAAAGGTTTTATTTTCATTTTAAGATAACTATTTTGCAGATTATTTTGCGCAAATGTAATGATTTTATCCTGAATAACGGTACAACACAAAGTGGTTTTAAGAAAAATCAACTACTTTTGCATCAGAAACTATCATACAAATCAATCACACCCGGGTCCCGGGCAACAACGGTACTCACACACCAAAATCATACAAGACATTATGATACAAATTCACGAAAACAAAATCATCGAAGCAGCCGGAAAAGGGATGGACGAATTTCTGAAACTTTTCACCGACACCTATCTCCAAGAGCTTGGAGGTGAAATCAACGCCGGAAATATGGAGAAGCTGAACGGATACCAGCACACATTAATGGCACTCCGCTTTATTTCGGAAGAGGTTAACGAGGGTGGATTTGTGCAGCTTATTCAAAACGGTTACGGAGGTTATATTTTCAACAATCCTGTAGCAAAGGCGTTGAAGCAGATGGGAGCTAAAGGATTATCGAAAATACTCTACAAGGCCAAAGAGATTTACGACTTGCATCAGGAAGAGCTGGAGCGTGAAACAACCGAAGAAGAGTTTATGGCCATGTACGTAGATTTTGAGCAGTTCGACGAACTGGAAGAGAAATTTTTCTTTATCGAAGAGGAAGAGACCGCCATCATTGCCCACTATGTTGATGAGCATCTGGAAGACTTTGTGGAAATTGTAAAACAAAACTATGTTGTGTAAAAGTAATAAAAAATGGATTTATTCTTTGACACAGTTTAGTTAACAGTCTCTCTTTTTCGTGCCTTTATAGTTTCAATCCTTATTTTACTGGAAGTAATTCTGGAAGTTCACTCACTCTAACGTATTTCATAATTCTATTTTTGTTTCAATCCTTATTTTACTGGAAGTAATTCTGGAAGTATGGCAGGATTCGATACCTGCACGATTGGATTCTTGTTTCAATCCTTATTTTACTGGAAGTAATTCTGGAAGCATTGGTACCGAAGAAATTTCAGTCAACTACGGAAAGTTTCAATCCTTATTTTACTGGAAGTAATTCTGGAAGTATGATACATCGTTTCTGGTGTTATCCCTTTTTCTTTGTTTCAATCCTTATTTTACTGGAAGTAATTCTGGAAGTTTCCTGTTGAAGTTTTTGAAAACGAAGAACTGGTGTTTCAATCCTTATTTTACTGGAAGTAATTCTGGAAGTTAGCACAATATAAGTATCACGGTAATACACGATTAAGTTTCAATCCTTATTTTACTGGAAGTAATTCTGGAAGAGGCAGAAAACAAGCTCGTCTAATATCGTTACACGATGTTTCAATCCTTATTTTACTGGAAGTAATTCTGGAAGTAATTCCTGCAAAACAAAACGAAGTTAAAAATGAAAGTTTCAATCCTTATTTTACTGGAAGTAATTCTGGAAGATTTGTGTTCATTTTGTTCAAGTTTTTAATAGTTAAGTTTCAATCCTTATTTTACTGGAAGTAATTCTGGAAGTATCTACCGTAAGAGATAGCCATAATACTTGTAACAGTTTCAATCCTTATTTTACTGGAAGTAATTCTGGAAGAGATGCAAGGTTTTTACCTGCATTCTCTTTTCCTGAGTTTCAATCCTTATTTTACTGGAAGTAATTCTGGAAGTTAGAAATGGTGTTTACAACGAGAAGGAAGTAAATAGTTTCAATCCTTATTTTACTGGAAGTAATTCTGGAAGAATACTCTGCCATTAGTTCTTTATCATCTTCTTTGAGTTTCAATCCTTATTTTACTGGAAGTAATTCTGGAAGTCCTCCATTGCCTTTCCAAGCTTTTTATACTCCTTTGTTTCAATCCTTATTTTACTGGAAGTAATTCTGGAAGTTGAGCCGCAGTGGCTCTGAGCGTTGCGCCAACTTGGTTTCAATCCTTATTTTACTGGAAGTAATTCTGGAAGTTCCGGCTTCTGTGCCTCCGTTCGGCGTAACAGTAGTTTCAATCCTTATTTTACTGGAAGTAATTCTGGAAGAAAAATACACACGGCGACAGGCAACCGTGTATAAAGTTTCAATCCTTATTTTACTGGAAGTAATTCTGGAAGAACTCCATTCTGCACCTACCAGGCTATGGAGTTATGTTTCAATCCTTATTTTACTGGAAGTAATTCTGGAAGATATCCATGACAGTGCCTTCAAATACTAGTATGACTAGTTTCAATCCTTATTTTACTGGAAGTAATTCTGGAAGAGGTTCGGCATTGATGCAAAAGTCCTTCCAAATTGAGGTTTCAATCCTTATTTTACTGGAAGTAATTCTGGAAGACTGATGCCGCGGGGGCAATTCAATCTCCTGCTTTGTTTCAATCCTTATTTTACTGGAAGTAATTCTGGAAGAAATTTTTAAGGTAGTGGATGACGGCAAATTTCTGAGTTTCAATCCTTATTTTACTGGAAGTAATTCTGGAAGCTTTATTTTATTTAATTGCTGCTCGGTGAACATCTGTTTCAATCCTTATTTTACT
>NZ_DIQL01000049.1:46971-47121 GCF_002427225.1 Proteiniphilum sp. UBA5463
ACTGGAAGTAATTCTGGAAGACCTACTTGACTGAAATTTAATCCTTTAGTAACTGTGTTTCAATCCTTATTTTACTGGAAGTAATTCTGGAAGTAGTCTAATATAATTGTATGCGACCACTCTGTAAATTGTTTCAATCCTTATTTTACT
>NZ_DIQL01000049.1:47241-47609 GCF_002427225.1 Proteiniphilum sp. UBA5463
CTGGAAGTAATTCTGGAAGAATATCTACTACATAGATCCTCAATATCATATTGGTGTTTCAATCCTTATTTTACTGGAAGTAATTCTGGAAGCATTTGGCGAAAGCATGGATATCATTTGTAAGGTATTGTTTCAATCCTTATTTTACTGGAAGTAATTCTGGAAGTCGTGTTAACTGGGATGAAAAAATGTATAATTATAAGTTTCAATCCTTATTTTACTGGAAGTAATTCTGGAAGTCTTTATTATCAAGAGCACAGCGTACCGCTTTTAAATGTTTCAATCCTTATTTTACTGGAAGTAATTCTGGAAGAGACAGAGAGGATACACCTACATGGAATAATATTTAGTTTCAATCCTTATTTTAC
>NZ_DIQL01000049.1:47729-62352 GCF_002427225.1 Proteiniphilum sp. UBA5463
ACTGGAAGTAATTCTGGAAGAATGATAGAAGAAATTACTAACCTCAAAAACAACAGTTTCAATCCTTATTTTACTGGAAGTAATTCTGGAAGTTCTATATTATCAAGGGACATGTGTACCGCTTTTAGTTTCAATCCTTATTTTACTGGAAGTAATTCTGGAAGTTTCGTTTTCCCGGGTGGCAGTTTTCTCATTTTTCGGTTTCAATCCTTATTTTACTGGAAGTAATTCTGGAAGATTGTTGAGTAAAGATGGACTGGTGCCAGTGTCCTAGTTTCAATCCTTATTTTACTGGAAGTAATTCTGGAAGTCGAACAGATCAAATGCTTCGGTTTGGAACTCACTGTTTCAATCCTTATTTTACTGGAAGTAATTCTGGAAGAATTGCGAACTGTCTATGTTAAGGAGTAGCGGAGTAAGTTTCAATCCTTATTTTACTGGAAGTAATTCTGGAAGATATGGCAGGATTCGATACCTGCACGATTGGATTCTTGTTTCAATCCTTATTTTACTGGAAGTAATTCTGGAAGCTTAGAATTGAACTATTAAGCAAATAGCAAACAAAGTTTCAATCCTTATTTTACTGGAAGTAATTCTGGAAGAGGGTAAAGAGGTGGCGGAAGAGTGCTGGGATAAAGGTTTCAATCCTTATTTTACTGGAAGTAATTCTGGAAGGCATATCAAATATATTTTCCCAGTCGCAATAAGCAAGTTTCAATCCTTATTTTACTGGAAGTAATTCTGGAAGAGAAATGCGGGAGGTGAACGGGAGATACCTGAACGGTTTCAATCCTTATTTTACTGGAAGTAATTCTGGAAGCTGATTGAAGCGGGCGTTCCGAGGCATACATACATGTTTCAATCCTTATTTTACTGGAAGTAATTCTGGAAGTGAATTTCTTGTTATCAGACGTAATCACAAAATCTTTGTTTCAATCCTTATTTTACTGGAAGTAATTCTGGAAGTCGCACGTCGGGAGACACACCTACGGAACAATGCTTCGTTTCAATCCTTATTTTACTGGAAGTAATTCTGGAAGATCATGATTTTTGTATGTTTATTTCAAAAATTCCTTGTTTCAATCCTTATTTTACTGGAAGTAATTCTGGAAGAAAGAGGAAAGAGATTTTACCGACGAGGAGAAATCGTTTCAATCCTTATTTTACTGGAAGTAATTCTGGAAGTAATCGCAAGTTTGAGTTTTAGCGGTCTAACTGCTTGTTTCAATCCTTATTTTACTGGAAGTAATTCTGGAAGCTACCATCTTCACAGACAGTATTTCCCGCTTATCAAAGTTTCAATCCTTATTTTACTGGAAGTAATTCTGGAAGTCTTGACTATACTGGCTTGCACTGTATGCCAGAAAAGTTTCAATCCTTATTTTACTGGAAGTAATTCTGGAAGATGCGGCGGCTCATGCTATAAGGTTAGCAAGTTCTCTGTTTCAATCCTTATTTTACTGGAAGTAATTCTGGAAGAATTATCGCGAATTGGGACAAATTAAAGATAGCATCGTTTCAATCCTTATTTTACTGGAAGTAATTCTGGAAGACGCTCAAAAAAGCACCAAAAACGATGAAAAAGTGGAGTTTCAATCCTTATTTTACTGGAAGTAATTCTGGAAGTTTGTAAAACCAATCTTCGAAAAACGTCGCTTTTGGTGTTTCAATCCTTATTTTACTGGAAGTAATTCTGGAAGAGTGACCCAATCTATCTCTTGACCAATGAATTGTTCGTTTCAATCCTTATTTTACTGGAAGTAATTCTGGAAGAGAGACGGGCAAGATTTACATCGCACAGGACAGCAAGTTTCAATCCTTATTTTACTGGAAGTAATTCTGGAAGATAACTTTCGAAACTAATGAAAAACAAAAACATGGGTTTCAATCCTTATTTTACTGGAAGTAATTCTGGAAGATTGACTGATGCCTACTGTTAACCCGTCCACTCCAGTTTCAATCCTTATTTTACTGGAAGTAATTCTGGAAGTATACAATAGGGCTTTCTCTATATAGTTTTATGAAAGTTTCAATCCTTATTTTACTGGAAGTAATTCTGGAAGACCGCCTGCTTCTGTGAAATTGACGGCTCATTCTTGGTTTCAATCCTTATTTTACTGGAAGTAATTCTGGAAGACATTGTTCCGTAAAACCTCCTGAACCGCTTCCTTAGGTTTCAATCCTTATTTTACTGGAAGTAATTCTGGAAGTGGGATTGCATCAGTTGAAATGTACGGTGCTGTGTTGTTTCAATCCTTATTTTACTGGAAGTAATTCTGGAAGTACGGTGCAAATATATGGGCGCAATGACACTGTTTTGTTTCAATCCTTATTTTACTGGAAGTAATTCTGGAAGACTGCATTTGATTGTATGATCCTTAAATATCCAGCGTTGTTTCAATCCTTATTTTACTGGAAGTAATTCTGGAAGTCAACCCTTTGTCCTTGAATGATGAAACAATATTTAGTTTCAATCCTTATTTTACTGGAAGTAATTCTGGAAGATAATATTTTTTATATTGTTCAGGAATACTTTTCCTGTTTCAATCCTTATTTTACTGGAAGTAATTCTGGAAGTTCGCTGGCGTCCAGAACATTATCTCCGCTATCTTTTGTTTCAATCCTTATTTTACTGGAAGTAATTCTGGAAGCGTTGAAACAGGTGGGCTTTCTTTGGGATTTAGTCGGTTTCAATCCTTATTTTACTGGAAGTAATTCTGGAAGGAGGATTTTGAGTGGGTGATTGAGTGGTATTTCGAGGTTTCAATCCTTATTTTACTGGAAGTAATTCTGGAAGTTGAACTTGAGATATCATCTTTGCCTAATTTTGGGGTTTCAATCCTTATTTTACTGGAAGTAATTCTGGAAGAGGCGTGACTACCTGTATGGCAATGAGGTTAACTCTTGTTTCAATCCTTATTTTACTGGAAGTAATTCTGGAAGTGTAATCTTGTACTGGATTATCTGTTAACATCCCTGTGTTTCAATCCTTATTTTACTGGAAGTAATTCTGGAAGACGGGTTAACAGTAGGCATCAGTCAATACAATCTCTGTTTCAATCCTTATTTTACTGGAAGTAATTCTGGAAGAATTCCTGATTAAATCATACGCTTTCAACAGGATGGTTTCAATCCTTATTTTACTGGAAGTAATTCTGGAAGATAGCACATTCTTTTTCCATCTGTGGTCTATCCAAGTTTCAATCCTTATTTTACTGGAAGTAATTCTGGAAGTTTAACCTCTCGTAATCCAGTCTTCACATCATCCACAGTTTCAATCCTTATTTTACTGGAAGTAATTCTGGAAGGCCTGCCGAATTTATGCACTTCGCAAGTCAGATGCTGTTTCAATCCTTATTTTACTGGAAGTAATTCTGGAAGCGAGGTGGTTAATCCGTCAATCGAATTACCTGTTAGTTTCAATCCTTATTTTACTGGAAGTAATTCTGGAAGAATTGCATAGATGCAGCACGCTATGCCGTTATGCAGTTTCAATCCTTATTTTACTGGAAGTAATTCTGGAAGTGGCGACAGAGATGACGCGACTATAAGGCTTTATGAGTTTCAATCCTTATTTTACTGGAAGTAATTCTGGAAGAATACTTCCCTGCAACTTCGGAAGAAATGGAAGCAAGTTTCAATCCTTATTTTACTGGAAGTAATTCTGGAAGTGTAAAACCTTTAATATCCGCTTCTATTGTTGCTTGTTTCAATCCTTATTTTACTGGAAGTAATTCTGGAAGGCGTACATTGATTTATTATATTGACAACCAGAACCATAAAAACATTTTTGAAATCTATATTTTTTGTTTTTCAATATGTCAAAGAGCGTTGATATACTGATTATTTTTATCATTTCCGAAAAGTTAATAGCTTTATTTCTAATGGCATATACAACACATTAATCAATGCAAAAATAAATTAGCACCCGGAAAATTTTATTTCTCGCAAATATTCCCATATGTACATCCCAAACATCTTTGCTTGTATTTCGTAGCCTTGGGAAAATAATTGTGATAAATGATCTCATTTACATCTTTACAAATATTCCGAATTTCTTGTTTTGCTTCTTCCTTTATTTCTATTTCAACCACTTTGTTTGACGAACGGGTGTACACCAAAAAACCTTTGTTTACTGTTCTTTGAAAATTCTCTTCAATTAATACGGCATAACATCCAAGTTGAGTACGATATGTTTCATAAATTCGATCTTCAAATTTAGCAAATTTATAGTCAAGAGGAGCCATCGTGCCATCATTTAACAAAAGGACTTCATCAATTACACCTCGCAATAGCTCATTCGTCAGATACTGATCGGTAAATTTATCAATCACTCCGATTCGTTTACGCAGGTATTCTTTATTCCGCTCCAATTTCAAATCATGTAGCTGTCTCCCTTTCATTATTTTGTAATGACGCTCCTCATATTGCGGAATGCAAAGTACATATTCGTAATATGTAAAACGAGGACAATAAAGGTACTCAATAATATGTGAAGGCGTTATTGACATCAAAAAAACAGAGCCCTAACTTCATCGGTGACCAACTTTTTATCAAACGCTTGTCCCAACAGTACTGTTTGTCTAAGCTCATTCTTACTCATAGGAAAAATGTAGACAGAATCACATTCCTCATCAATCAGCTCGTTTACAGACAACTCGAGTGTGTCTTTTTCATTCTCCTCCAGACTTCCAAGAAAAACAGACTTTTGTACACGATATAAACCGGCTTTCTTGCATATTTTGGAGACCTTGGTCCTTGATCTGTCTTTCTTAATATCGTATATCACCCAGCAAATCATACTTATTTGATTAACCGGTTTGCAAACTGATGCGCATCCATTTGCATGGCATTCGCTCTGGTTTGATTTCGGCCATTGTAACGTATTTTATCTTCATCCAAAAAACGCATAAATGATTGCATCAGAATGTTTTTCCCTTCAGCATTCAATGTATATCCGTTTGTAATCTTATCGGTATGAGCGTCATTAATTTTTTTTGCTGAAAAAAGCTTAAAAACAACTTCTTCCGCATATATCCGATAAGGTTCGATAAAATCAAAAACCATACTTTTCATATTGTAATCATCCCGATGCATGAAACCCACATATGGATCAAGTCCGGCAATGATCAGAACTTTTTCTACCCGGCTATACAAAACACCGTATGCATAATTAAGAAAGGCGTTAAAGGGATCATCGGCCGGTCGAAAACTTCTGCCATGGAATCGATAACGTTCCACCAAAAGAGAACTGAGGGTATTAAAATAAACACGTCCTGCCGTTCCTTCCAATCCCCGGAGTGTGCTGTCTATTTCATCAATTTTTCTCCCCCTCATTTCGTTCATCTTTATTTTGATACCGGAAATAGTCTCAATTTTTTCCTGTATCATGTCTGCTGACGAGGATCTATGGCTTTTCAAACGTTTTAATAATTCAATCTGATTGTCGAGTTTACTTGTTAACCACTTCTTTATCCAATCAACGCCAGTTTCATTCAGACTGGCTTCAAGTTGTTGCTTCCTGATTTTTGAGGTACTTCCGGGTCTACTGTGCCAAAAACGGCCAACGGGTATCCCATCATGTTCAAAGACAATGATGTCAATATTGTTTTTGATGGCCAGAATGATGGCTTCGGTACTCAGGGCTGCACCTTTGCTCATCAAAATTGAGGTCACTTTCTGACTTGCAAAATGATGTTTCTGTTTTTCTCCCTCTTTGGTCAAAGAAACTTCGAACAAATCATCTTTTACATGCACATAAGTGCCATATGTATTGATTACCAACTGCATAAGATTAATTTATTGCATCAACTTAACCGTTCCAAAACCTCGGCTTACTAATTTCCCTATTCCGGCCCATTCCGGGAGAAAAGCATTGGTCGTGAAATACCCTTTAAATGCCAACATCGACTGGTTCTTAAATAGAGTTTGTTTCTCTTCTACCATGACGGTTGCCATAATACGCTCAACTACCCTATATGAAAGTCCCTTATAAAAACTTAGAATATTATTCTGCAATTGATGGTTCAGAAATAATCTTTTCTGTTGTTCGTCAAGATGTGTATATTTCCTGAAATTATCCTGATTTAAGGCTATCCACAATGTTTCAAATGAGTAGTTATACAATTGTTCATTGACCGTCAACGTATGTTGCGTCCGATGAACGTTTTTAGCCAGTACTGGAAAATATTGCCCATCAATATTCAATTCACGGATTTTCAAAAACAATGAAACCAGTAAATCAGCTCCTTCCTTAAAACCGACTAGCATAGGGCAACCGTTAATCACCTTATACTGAACCAGAGGATAGGCATATCTGGCAGAACCATCCTGGTAATGGTTATGCAACAATGGGGATTGTTCCTTAAATAAATTTCCAAAATATCCTCTCAGTTTATGTGCATCTCTTGTTTGCAACTGAATATCCGGGAATTGTATGATTGTTTGAGTGATTTGCATAAGTAATTAATATTAAAGAATTGTAACCCAAGAATCTTCAATTTTATTCCGGATAAATCCGGTTTCAGAATAATATTCTTTTAAAGAGTCATAAGGAACAATTAAAATGTTGTCAGATAATTCATCCAATTCCTTAAGCTTGTCCAAGTAATCAGGAACTGCAATAATATGTTGATGGAAATCTCTCTTATAGGGCTCAAAATCTTCGCGCGAACATTCTTTTCGGATCATCTTATCAAACATTTCTTTTGCCAGAGTCGCTTTTTCGTCACATTCAATAAAGACTGATCTTGTTTTGAACCCATTCTCAATCACCTGAAATTTAGCAACGGACCATTCAGAACCATCATAGTCTAGTTTCTTCATCGATTTAAAAAAGTTCATAGAATATTCAAATCCATCGTCATTCCGTTCGCATATGTGGCTATAGTAGTGGTTCACAAGATCAAGGTATCTAACCTCATCAATGTGTGATTCAATATCGGTGAAATGTGTAATTGCTTTTCGAGCAGTCTCTTCTGTCATCGGTCCATATATTCTACCACACATCCCAAAGTCGATAACAATAACTTCGCCAACAAAATCCTTATTATACTCACGATTTACACGTCCGGCAACCTGAATAATGGAATCTATTGGGGCTAAGTCACGGAAAGCCAGATCAAAATCTAGATCAACACCGGCCTCAATACATTGAGTCGAAATTAATATTGGCTTTAATCCTTTGTTTAATCTCGCATTTATTACATCCTCTTTGATCTGATCAATTAACTGCTGTCGTCCGGCAGGAACTATATTGGTTGATAGATAGTAGATCGGGTTTTTAAGACCTTTTTCTCCTAAATAGCTTTGAATACTTCTGAATACGTCGATTGAAAGCTTTACGGTATTGACTACAATCAAACAAGACTTGTTTGGTTCCCAGTATTTCTTAAAATAGTTCTCCACAAAGTCTTCTTGATCCACTATCTTTTTTTCTATTTGAGGTAAGAGCCTTGTGCGATGAAATGACCTGAAAATTTTTTCTACGTCTTTCTCCGTTCCGAGCAATTCAATCGGATTGGCTTTTTCGCCCTCAATTGACAGAATTTTTTGATTTGCTAATTCAAAAACCTTGGGTTTTGTGGCTGTCATTAGAACAATACGTGCATCAAGAAACTTTGACAAATAATAAAGTGAAGCCCCAACCAGCGGCAGTTGTTTTAGGGCAATAGTCTGCACCTCATCAAGAATTATGATACTGCCCGCATAATGGTTGAACTTTTTTAACAATTTATTTCGGTTGCCAATCAACGTTTGCAGGAACTGCACAAAGGTTGTAATCACAATATCGCACTGCCATGTGTCAAGCGACATTAGCTTTTGGTTGTACCCTTTTCCGTCGTCGTTGTATTCTTCTTGTTGACTCAGTGCATCGGCATATTGGTAATGAGACAGGATTCGGGCCTCATTCTTGTCAAAAAGTTTTCGGTAAACCGAGTCGGCTTGCTCAATAATATTGATAAACGGTAAGGCATAAATAATCTGAGCTTCGCGTCCTTCTTTTTTCCTGATCATTGCCCGGAGCTTTAATGCAAAGTCAAGGGCGGTTAAGGTTTTTCCTATTCCGGTAGGTCCGGTAAGAGTAAAAATCTTTTGACTAATAATCCCTTTTTCTGATAGCTTTTCAATTACCCGTTTCCGCACCAAATTACGCAACTCATTTTGAGAAAGATGTCCAAAGTCACTAAGTGTCTCATCCCAAACCTGATCGGGGATCCCTTTATCATTGTCAACTTTTGAAGGAGATAAAGGAACTCGTTGATAAACGATGGTTCCCGAAGCATCTAGCTTATCGGCTTCAATTAACAACGAAAAAAGATAATTGATTAGAAAGTAATGTTGGATATTACAATTCTTTTGCAACTGTTTTATGGCTTTAAAATAGGACCGACAGGGGAGTATCTTTTCATGAAAGGTTTCAATATCTTCAACGACCAATTCATGAGACACTATAGACTTAAAAGGAAGAATGGATGATTGTCTTTTTTTGAGTTGCAATATGTCTGCATTGAATGCGGTTTCAGTGAAATCACTCCTCAACGCCATTAAACTTTGTAGATTCCCGTGATGTTGGGAAATGATCCAATATCCTACAATTCCCCAAAAAGGATCGTTATTAAAATATCTTGCCAAAAAATATAGTGCTCCAAATTGTGAATGTGATTTTAAATAATAATCCACATCAGGCCGATTGAACAGATAATCCTGAAAATATTGCGTATACTTCCCCAAATCGTGAAAAATGGCAATATTTTCAAGAATTGTCCATTTATCATCAAATACATGCAAATATTTTATACCTCTATAAAATAGATCCTTGACATTTTTCAAATGCTCACAGAGTAGCTTCGACCCCACTCTACCCTGTGGGGTGTCTATTGCATGTGAATAGAATTCCATTACTTCATAAATTGGATAAGTTTTCTTTTTCCTTCTTTCATGAGTTCAATAACTGTAGCCGATTCTTTTAATCTTGCTTTTAATTGAGAGGCTGAAACAGAAAATAGCATACGGTTCATTTTCAGTAATTCACGGTTGTAATTTGCCACAAAATCGGCCGGCATCAGTTCTTCTTCGACAATACTAAAACGACCAATGCCATCAGATAATAGCTCAATTTCCTCAACGTCTTCAGAGTTTATCGCACTATCGAAATATTCGAAATAGGGCAAAGCGTTGCGTTCCACTGCCTCATACTCCTGATAGTTTGAAAGGCTTGCATTAAAGCTTGCTGCGCCAAGTGTGAGTGCAAAATTGTTCCCTTTTGTTTGGAGTAAATCTTTCAGACGCATATAATCCTTATCGGGGATTTTCAATGGTCGAAGAAAAATACGATAAGTAATGGCAGATTTTTTTATATCCTCACCGGTTACTATTTCAAACGGCGTTTGAATGCGCCCTTTACCCCCTCTGAAATCATTTGGTCCTTTAATACTTAACAAATTAAGTCTGTGAATGGTCTTTTTGGTCCGTGTGTGTAAAGCAATACCAATATCGATATTTCGTGATGAAAACAGTTCGTAATATGAATCTTTGGGTAAACCGCAAATAGCAGCGAGCATTCCCATGACCGTAGTTCGGGGAGGAATGCTGAAACTCAGAGCCGTGTTGTTCGTGTAATACTTACGGAAGTGAGCAATTTTACCGGAAATGTCAAATGAAATGACCTCCATAGCAAATTGAATTAATTGATTTTCAATTCAGGAAAATCAATCGATTTATTGATGATCACCTCTTTAATGGGTTTCCCTTCGCCGACTTTCTCTTTAAGTAGCATTTCAAGTCCTGATACATCAATAACTAAATCTCTAAGTGACCTAACCTGCTTTGTAACAACGCCTTCTTTGCATTCAACTTTGATCGCATTTCGTAAATCCCCAAAATAACCATTATTAAATCCTTCATTGTAAACAATTTCGAGATAAAATTTAGGATATTGATTCATTTTCGAACGGGTGGGCTGCGATGGAATACTTTCCCAAATTGCTTTGCGGAATAATTTCAGGTCATCTTCAGTGAGTCCGGTTGTCTTTGCTGCATATTTATTGATAGTGCCATTAAAAGCCAATAAACTATAATACACCCTGTAATCTTTTCCAAAAGTACTACTGTCATCGTTCATAATGGTTACTATTGAACTCGATTCAACCAGTTCAACCTGGTTCAACGAGTACCCCCAGTTCATCTGAATTGCTCCCGTATAAGCTTTGGTAAACTCTTTCACGGCAAAAGCACTGCCGAACATCCTTATATCAACAAATCTATTTTTAACAAGTTGAGAAAGAATATAGTAATTCAATTTGCTATTTTTGGCATGCTGTAATAGCTTTAGAATAGAATCTTTATCCTTCTTCTCAGCAATAATCGCTTCAAACTCTTTCAAGAGCTCTGGACTTTCTTTAAAGATTGATGCGCGTTCAGCCGAATCAGATAGAATACGTTGGACAACAAAATCCAATTTCGAGTCTGAACTCACTTTACTGTCACCTTCCATATCTACGAATATCTCATGTCCCTGATCTTTGAGGTAGTCGCGTATAAATCGTTTTACACGGGTATCGGTAACAAGATTGGTACTGGTGTCGTAATCCATACGAGGTTTATTTTCTTGATCAGGATCGCCGTTTGGGTTACACAATGTGGCATCATATAAGAAAATAAAATCGGAATTGTATTTGATAGCTGTCATGATTGTAAGTTTTTATTGGTTATTATCGATGTAGAGTGAAAAACCGGAAAGAATGTAAAAAACACTTTCCTGTGGTGTTAATGTCCATAATGTCTCATCAGCGGGAAACAGTTGAGAAAACATTTTAGAACAATAGTTGATCTCGTTGACGATTTTGTATTGAGTGGACAATTCAAAAGCATCAACATATAAACGTTGAATTTTCGAGTGGTCCATTCCATTGTAATTGATCTTATTCAGGACTGGCTTTTGTTTATGATTCTTGTTATACTGGGCAGTTCCTATCTTTCTAATTATTCGCCCAAGCCAATACAAAGCTTGTTGTTGAGGAGAATACCCCATGTCGCTAAAGAACCGTTGCAACTTGTCGGCTCTTTCCTCATTCTCTGCCAAAGGTTTTTCATTTTCTTCCATATCCATATCTATTAGTTTTAATGCTTTTAAAAGATTGATTAAAAAGAGATATTTGAGTGCACTATCCCGAATCGCGAGATCGAAATCCTCCGGTTTATACGTGATGTTTGAATAGGAGTTATAGCGATTATAATAATGACAAAGAATCAATTCGGTAAAGTGATAAAATATCTTTGTGTATCGTACTTTTCGTTGTTCAAGGATTTGCGACAACAGTTTCAGTGCATCGTTCTTCTGCTCATGCTCTTTACGTATGGGTATTGCGAAATAAATTGTTGAAAGATTAGACCTTCTCTGGTTGAAATAGTTGGAAATCAACTCCGATTGTTCCATATCTTTTCTAATAATATTACCAAACCATACATTGCTGACATCCTTGATGTGGTTGATTACTTTCACGCTGTTTCCATGGCTGGCATATGCAATATAATTGATCCAGAATAAGGGACTTTCCGCGTCCATGCCAAGTGACTCAAACGTATTTTCTAACTGCTTGGTAGAAAAAACCCACTCGCTCATCTGCTGGATTTGGTCAAGTTCAAACTTCATATCAACGTTTTCGGGGTCAAGAAAGGTGGGAATAATATAATGCTCCGTGTTGGCAATACGTACCGAACACCGCTGGTTGTTCAGTTTCCCCCTGATATAGTTTGAGCCATTTTGAAGAGCTTTCTGTATGTCTAAATCAATTTGGTAGTATTTTTCAAAGTCTTTCTTGTTAAAATTGGGGGCATAATTAATCGTAGTGGTTACGAACAACTTGTTCAAGTCTTCCCTGTCTGAGAAAGTAGGCAATGTTGTCTTGTCGCTTTTCTTTCCGGTAGCGTAGCAGAGTGACTCTTTCATTTCTTTACCCTGTTCAGCAGTTTTGATGAAGTTCTTCTTCACGTAATAATCATAGCCGTCGAGGTTACAGAGTAAAGTAGGTGCATTAATTCCCAGCAATTCCGATTTAATCGCTATACTCAGCATTACAATCTTATGATTCCTCGGGAACGACAGTTTCTTAGAAATATATTCATTTTCCAGTACGTCGATCCCCTTTTTTCCTTCGTCGATCTCTACGTTACGCAATGAATAACAGGCCTCCAATGCTTTATAAAATAAGGTCTCTTTCGCTTCAGGATGTGATCTTAGAAGGGCCTTTTGAAACAAGCCTTGTTCGCTATCACTATTGACCTTCCCGAAAATACTTTTCTGTAAAATCGGCAACTTCTTTGGATATGTGCAGGTTACCATCCAAGGATCTCCATTTCTTCCCCATAACTCACTTTTTAGATTTCGGTATTTAATTGGCGAAGATTCAATACCAAACGCATGGAGATTATTCTCCACAACAATAGTTTGCCGGTCAATATCAAATGTGATGATTAGAACATAATTTTCAATTGATTCATCTTCATTAAATATTGGAATTTCTATCAGATTGTCCCATTCTCCCTGTTCTTGGGCAATCTCTTTACCAAGTGTGATTAACGTATTAAGCATTGTAGGACGATTCTATTACAAGATTAAACCTGAGAAAAGGATCAGTTTTCGTTTCAAGCATTTTTACTTCCATAAAAATATCCAGTTAAATTATGTTTATGCATTTTTTCCATATTCCAAAGCCAACGCCTCTTTCGATGACACCGGATAGTTTCGCCAAAATTTTTCTTTATTAAAGAAACCGCTGATAAATCCCGGTTTATCGGGACTGGAATATTTAAAGGGTGCTGCAAAACCATAAATCTCATCTGCCACTTTGCCGGTTAGAGAACAAACAGCTTTGGTCGTCCGGGATTTGGTTCTATTATGATCATATTTTTTTCTGATCCCGAGTCCAATAATACATCCCGAATCAATTCAAAATCATTTAAATACAAATCACGATCTCGATGGATGCGAAGTGATATTCCGGTTGTAGTTTGCTCCTCTCTACTGGCATGATCGAAATAATTTTTCACATCTGATGTAATTAAATCCTCATTCCGTGTAAATTCAGATTCAATAAGTTTGAATAATTGACACTCTTTATGATTCAAAGAAGTGAGTTTTCCAAACTGAGCATTTTTGATATTCTGCAGTTTTTTATCCGGGGGATTGCTCAACTTTGTAGTGATGGTTACATCTCCACCGCGCGGGCTTCCTTTACGGTATGCATACTTACGATAACTGGCCGATTCTTTTTTTATCTTCTCTATATCAATTCCCCTATATGTACATTGCATCCCGCCACTACTGTCGACAACATCAAACACCAACAACAGCATCTGATAATCTTTCCCCGGAAACATGTTTTCAATGTACAAATCTACAGGGTCGAGATCACTCTTTTGTTCCAATTGCCAATGTCCAATTGCAGATATAGACCTATCGTTCATATTTTGAAATTTGAAAAAAGATGACTCATAATCAATTTCCTACATACTTGCTATCCTTGTTTTAATGGAGAGGTACATTTGTCCTATCTTTAGTTTCAACCCTTGTTGTAAATAGATTACAAGTAATCAGCGTTCCATGTTTTATCCCATTTGATGCCCCAAAGATAAAATGGATTTTGCACATATACAAGGATTATTCCAATTAATTTTTATAAAGGTAGGAAAAATATGAAATTATAACAAAATAAATTTTATTTGACACTCTAAAACTCTGAATATGATTGCCCATTGGGGGCATCCTGTCCATAACCTTTCTCATGAAGGAAACGAGCAAAATCTCGGTCAGCGTATCGCAATACCTTATAAATCCACGCACTGATGTAGTACTGATAATCCATCGGCAACATGCGTTGCTTTGTGGTACGGTTCAATGTAAGTTTGAATCTCATGTCAATGAATAATTTAATAAAGGACAAAGAAAAAACAACAATTTGACAACTTATGTCAATAAATATATTTTTGTTTTATTATATATTTTTATTTACATTTTAAAATTATTCACTGAATAAAAAGGATAACAAGCTGATTCTTTTCAACGAAATGAAATATTTCCTCAAGGTGTAATTACTTTTGTAACGTTCGAACATGGCTAAATCTGATTTAAACGCCTAAAGCTATAAAGATTTCCTTTAACAAACAAAATAATATACTGAAAGTTGCACTTCTAAACTGAACTTAGCACTTCTAAAACGAGTTTCGCTTTTAATTCTATACTGAATTTTCTTCTTGTTTTTTTCTTTCATCGGCATATATTAACTTGGTGTCCGGTTTTTGGGAAGTATTATACAAAAAAAGCACCTACCTGAATAAACAGATAAGTGCTTGATTTTCACCGTCGGGGTGGCGGGATTCGAACTCGCGACCCCCTGCTCCCAAAGCAGGTACACTAACCGGACTGTGCTACACCCCGAAATTATTTAACCGGATTATATCCGGAATTTTCACTTTTGAAACATCAAATTTCTATGAGTAACAGGCATGCTTAAAAAGCAATCTATTTGTTGTTCTCAAAAAGTGGTTGCAAAAGTACAACTAATTTTGGACAAACTCAAAACTTATTAGGTTTTTTACAAATTTTGCCATGGAAAACCTCTTA
>NZ_DIQL01000010.1:0-88798 GCF_002427225.1 Proteiniphilum sp. UBA5463
AATTGTTTTTGCCTCATAAATTAAATTTTTTAAGTGTTGACCTTGGTCGCCGGGATAAAAAATCATATTAGGTTTCACTCTTATCTCCGATGAATGAAAAATATATAATAGGTTTTTTCTCCAGTGTGCTTATCCCGCCTGTTAATAATAGTACAGGAATGTAAAATGATTCCGCTAATAGGTTAACTATAATTAGCAATATTTAACTGACCGGTTTTTAAGAAAACAGATAGCTTTTGAAAAAGGATAAATAGAAAGCCATTTAAACGACTATTTGTTTTGGAGTGTTACTTTAATAATGGCGGAGAAAGGCCCCAAGCGTACAGCTAAAGGTCTGTGCCTGATTTGGCGTGTTACCATAATATTAACTAAGAAAGACCTGATCGTGAACTACTCTTTGTAATATAACTCTATAACAGTACCATTCATTTCATAGTACATGGGCGATGTGAGTGATAATATATCCATTGCATTGCGAATACTGCTGTTTCCGAGGGTTCCCGAAAAACGAATTGGGCGAAGGCTGTCGGAGGCAAACCTGATTTCTACATTGAAAACGCGTGATAGCGTATTGGCAATTTCTTCAAAGGAGCGATTTTCGAAATAGATATTTCCGTCTTTCCACTGCACAAAATCGGAAGCATAAACTTTGTCAGTGGAAAGCGTTTGAAGTGATCTGTCTATTGTAACGCGTTCGTTTTCCGTTAGTATGTGTTCCTGCCCCAGCGCTATTACTTTGATTTTTCCTTCCAGTAAAACGGATGAAACATATCTTTCATCATTATATGCGTTCACGTTGAAAGCAGTACCCAACGCCTGGATATCCATTTCACCGGTTCTTACAATAAACGGGCGTTCAGCATCTTTAGCCACTTCAAAATAGGCTTCGCCTTCAAGGTAAACATTACGCTCTTTGCGGTTGAAACCTTCGTTGTAAGTAAGCGAAGAACCGGAATTTATCCATACGTGGCTACCATCAGCGAGCATAATATCGGCCTTTTCGCCATTGCCAGCAGTGACGGTTACATTATTATTGTTGTTGTAAGTTTGGTTTATAGTGATATAATATGCTAAAAATGCTGATAAAACCGGAAGCATTATGATGGCTACCCACTGCATGGCTTTTCGCCATACAGGTTGTATGAGCTTGCGCGTGCTTTTTTTTGAAGGGAAAACAGTCGTGCGAATATTTTCATACATACGGTTTATGATTTCTTCATCGAATTCCGATTCGCTATTTTCAAGTCCTTTTTCCAATAATTGATTGATGTATTTGTCCCTCCGAAGCATAGTGAGTAGACGTTCTTTCTCTTCTTCAGAGGCCTCGTTCCGGAGATATTTCTCAAAAAGCAATATGTATTTTTCTTTTTCCATTATTTGATCGAGTTGTTAGTTATGGGGGGTGTAATGTATTTACCAGTTGACTACCCTGAAGCTCCTTTATTAAATAGTACAGCTTGTGATTGGAATTACCTTAATCATACGTTGTGCATTATGTTAAATTAACAAACAGAGTCCCAAGAGAAACAATTTATCGTAGTTCTTTTCAAACTCCTTTCGTATAAATTTAGTTGCCAGTGAAAGTTGAGTTTCTACAGTGCTGACGGATATTTTCATTACCTTCGCGATTTGCCTAGTTGATAAATCTTCTTTTCTTCTTAATATAAAAATCCTTTTTCTAGATGGGGGTAATTGCTCGATAAGCTCATTTATGTAGTTTTCAAGCCATTTTCTATCAATTTCTTTCTCGGTTACCGTGTCATGAACCGGCTGCTCTTTTGAAACATACTCATGATACAAGAATTCAACGGTTTGTCTTTGGTACTTGTTAAGCAGCATGTTTTTCGCGATAACGGATAGAAAAGAAAGAATAGACTTCTCTGGATTAATCTGCTGGTGGATTACCCACAGTTTTACGAATACTGATTGAACAATCTCTTCTGCCATATACCGGTCTCCATGAGAGATGGTCATAATGAAGTTGTAAAGCTTTCCGGCGTATCGTTTGTAGATAGTTTCAAAAGCTTTTTCCGAGCCGTTCTTTAATTCAATAAGATCGTTTACTTCATCAGACATCTCTTACAGGCAACTAATTTTTTATTTGTCTTTTCCCGGTAAATTACAATCCCTTATTTATCTATACCAGAGCGTAATCATCTCTCGGCCAGTGCTCAAAGAACTGTTAAAGGTAGATCGATAGAATTTCACTGTTTTGATGCTTGCCAATATTGTATAACACTCCGCTGTGAAGCATTCAAAAATTGGCTTACCAAGTGACACTGTGTTATGTTCAGCTCAAGCTTTCTCATTCAGGATAACACCAGGCTTGTTGTTAAACATAACAAAAATAAATTTTTATCAGTGCCAGTTCCGGTCAGGCAGGGTTTGTACGAAATTTATTTACAAAAATACAATTTTTTTCATGAAAAAGATGATGAAACTCGTTTTGAACTTCATCTATTCAGAATTGTTATAACTAATTATGAAAGAGAATCTCAGTTACAAAATATATATCACAGGCGAGCCGGCTATGTCTGAACTCTCCTTTCAACAGATAAAAGGTATTGCATCGTTTCATTTTAACGGCAGACAGAAAATGATAACGATAGCAATAGATGAAAAATATAATGATGCTGCAGCAGAGATACTGCAGGAGGTGGCAGCTGTCATCAGGAAATCGGGAGGAGAGGTAAAAACTGAAAAAATCATCCGGCCGGTGCTCAACATGACTTGTTCTGCGTGCGCATCAAGTACTCAGAATATCCTTTCGTTTGTTCCGGGTGTGCTTGCCGCATCTGTTAACTATGGCAATGGTAAAGGGAATATTGAGTTCCTTCCGGGTGTTGTAACTCCTTCGGATATGAAAACTGCCCTTCGTGAGATAGGGTACGATTTGTTGATAGAGGAGGAAGAGGTTTCGTTTGAAAATCTGGAACATCTCCGGGAAGAGAATTATATAAAACTTCGTCGTGATACTATCTGGGCAGTGGGATTGGCTGTCCCCCTGGTGATTATAGGCATGTTTTTTATGTATGCTCCGTTTGCCAACATAGCGATGTGGTTGCTGGCAACCCCTGCCCTGTTTATATTCGGACGACGTTTTTTTGTTGGTGCCTGGAAGCAAGCCAAACACCATACCGCCAACATGGATACGCTGGTTGCACTAAGTACCGGGATCGCCTATCTGTTCAGCCTTTTTAATATGCTCTACCCTCGGTTTTGGGAAAACCGCGGTTTGGAAGCACATGTTTATTTTGAGGCGGCGGGTGTGATTATCGCCTTTATCCTGCTTGGGAAATTGCTAGAAGCCCGTGCCAGGGGAAACACCTCTGAGGCTATCAGGAAGCTGATGGGGCTGCAGCCCTCCACTGTGATTGTTTTCAGGGACGGGAAACCGGAAGAGATTCCCATTGAAGAGGTACTTGTAGGTGATATAGTTCTCGTGAAGCCGGGAGACAAAATTGCTGTGGATGGCGAGGTGACGGAAGGAAGTTCTTTTGTAGATGAAAGCATGATATCAGGTGAACCGATTCATGTTGAAAAACTCCCGGGAGAAAAGGTTTATGCCGGTACCATCAACCAGAAAGGAAGCTTCCGCTTCAAGGCCCGGAAGGTGGGTAAGGAGACGTTGCTGGCACATATAATAAAAACCGTGGATGAAGCACAGGGAAGTAAGGCACCCGTACAGGGATTGGTGGACAGAATTGCAGGTGTATTTGTTCCGGTAGTGATCATTATTGCTTTGCTGAGCTTTGTTGTTTGGGTTATTTCCGGTGGTGGCAACGGCTTTGTTTTCGGACTGATGGCGATGGTGACGGTGCTGGTGATTGCCTGTCCCTGTGCTCTGGGACTGGCCACACCTACAGCCATTATGGTTGGTATAGGTAAAGGAGCGGAAGAGGGTATTCTGATCAAGGATGCCGAGAGCCTGGAGATGACAAAGGATATTGATGTTGTGGTGCTCGATAAGACCGGTACCATTACCGAGGGGAGGCCGCAGGTTAGCTCTGTTATGTGGGAGCCTGGTATTCTTACGTTTTATCATGACATCTTTTACAGTATTGAATACAGGTCGGAGCATCCCCTGGCGGATGCTATCACGGGAGCACTGAAAGAGAACTGTACATTACTTGGCGATGTGACTGTGCAACAGGTAAGCGGAAGAGGAATAGAGGGGAGATATAATGGGTTGACGTATTATGTGGGGAATGAGCAGTTTATAAAGGAGAAGAACATATTGATCTCATCTGAACTGCAACGCAAAATCGACGAAGAACTGAATGTTGCGCATACTGTCTCCCTGTTTGCCGATGAGAAGAAGGCATATGGTGTGGTAGGTATTACCGATAAAATGAAACCTACTTCCAGAGAGGCGATAGATAAACTTCGCGATATGGGAATTGACGTGGCTATATATACCGGAGATAATGAGAAAGTAGCAGCTGCATTGGCAAAAGAGTTGGGCATCACTCACTATAAAGGGAGTGTCTTACCCGAAGAAAAGGCCGAAATGGTGAAGGAACTCCAGCAAAAGGGAAAAAAAGTTGCGATGGTGGGAGATGGAATAAACGATAGTGGTGCGCTGGCTCAGGCCGATGTAAGCATCGCCATGGGAGCGGGGAGCGATATCGCAATGGATGTGGCGAAAATGACCATTATTTCTTCTGATCTGAATAAGATACCTAAGGCAATCCAACTCTCCCGGGCAACAGTCAAGACCATCCGTCAGAACCTTTTTTGGGCGTTTATTTATAATATTATTGGCATCCCCATAGCGGCAGGGGTATTGTATCCTCTCACAGGCTTTATGCTAAACCCCATGATTGCTGGTGCTGCAATGGCATTGAGTTCTGTAAGTGTGGTGACAAACAGCCTGCGTCTGAAGAACAAAAAAATATGACAATGCTTATTTTCCGGAAAATATCCCGGAAAGCAACGTAAAGGCATGCCCTTAGGCTCTACCCTTTGTTATGACGGACAAATATCTTCAAAAGACCACGCCCTCCGGATGGTAGGACAGAATGGGAATACCCAGAACATGTTCCACGTACTGAAAATAGTAGAACAGTTTGTGGTTTAGCTTGAAGCCATAGTCCACACCCGGTTCATATCCAACGATGGTCTGAAAAAAAGATCTTCTGCCCGGTTGTGTAGCCAGATAGTTCCAGGCCGACACATATTGTTGGTTCCAGCCTTCGTAGTACTGTTGCGAACGGTACCTGGCCGGTGAATCCTGGAGTGTATACCAGGTCTCGAATCCCGCATCCATGACAATCAGCTCGTATTCCACGGAATCTTCCGGAGCGGCCTCACTACCGTTCGGTTCAATCTTTACCAATCCTTTTGGCCCCGAGCAGGCAACAATGAATGATACGGCTGTAAATAAAAGGAATAACTTTTTCATCTGATTATTTATTTTTTCATTTGTGTAAGGAATGTCCGCGTTAGACTAAATGAGCAGAGTCAAGCTTGCTTGAACTATGCTACTGCGAGCGAATACCTACCTTTCATCGATTGCAAGCAATTCATGCCCGTTTTATAACCGGTTATTTACTATATATAACAGCTGAATTAAACTTTAGTTAGCTCGGTTCTTCCGGGAGTTTCTTTGCTATTTTTTTATGTAGATGTCGTAGCTTGAAATCAGTAATCCAACTACTTCGGAGTAGTTCTCACGCCCCGAGCTTACTTTGTTTGTTTTCAGATAAGCATCATAGCCCCTGTCCTGCACCTCCGAGAGAGACTTGTTCCTGACGACCAGCCAGTGTTCCCGGTTTCTTCTCAAATCTGCGATTATTTCCGTTCGTATTGGCGATGTCAATGACTCAACCTCATCCGGCAGAAAATAAGCAGCATCGTTCATCAAATAGAGAAGCGTTGAGACATAAGCACTGTACCGAATTCGTTCATCTTCGCTTCCCACGCAAACAATAAATGCATACAGGTTGGCTTCCGATTCGGTCGCAATACCAAACTGATGGGCCATTTCATGTGCCAATGTGAAAGGGTAAGTGAAATTCAGGCTGTAGTCGTTCACATGAATTTCATTGAAAAAAGGTCCGAAATACCCGGAGACACCCATTTTCGAGTAGAGCGATTCAAACATCATGGGTTTTACTCTTCTTTTGCCATTGGGGTAGGCAATCCCCAGCTTCCGGTGCAATGAGATATAAGATTTTTCAATCTCTTCCCGGACAATCTCTTTGTCCACGATATCGAAATCCACAAAAGCGTTGTTGGCATCTGCAATAAAACGAACAGCAAAGTTTTTTAGATTTTCTGCGCCAAATGTAGTCTCCTGGAGATCGCTCTTCGCATAAAAATCTTCCCTGAAATAGGAGATGCCCCATGCGAAATAAAACCAGGTGACCAGAATCGTCGCAAAACGAACCAGCGAATAAAGAAACTTTTTAAAACCACTCTTCCGAATGATCACAAAGAGAATCAGCTTTATCAGATAAAGTGACGCTGCCATAATAAACAGGTCGTAGAGTGAAAAGGGGAATAACCCCGATAGCATGGATAGCACGGTTGCAACCGCAGGGTAAATGTGGCGCATATACCATTCCGAAAGGGGGGTGCTGCGGCTGAAAATGATTATCACTCCAAACAACGCCCCTGCAACTGTCAGCAGATGCGTAAATTTGTGCCTGTTTTGTTTTTTTGCCATTTCCAAAAATAATGCATTTATTGCGAATCTTTGCTCTCTGCCCCGCTAAATCATCACATTTGTTTTGGTTATTTGTTTCTTGTTCAATGTTTTTGAAGATCCAGCCTGTCTTTGAACAGGAAATAATCCTCAACCGAGCTTGGGTTTGTCTTATGATCCTCCGTATCTTCTCCTAATATACTCCGTATTTATTTGGTGTTATTATGGTTTTAAAATGGTTTTATAATGGTCTAAATACAGACCATTATAAGAGAATTTCCCTTCAGCTCCCAATTGGTTTAGGGGAAATATGAACAAAAAAGGTTTACATTTGTCTTTAAAATGAAAGTTTGATGTTTCAAAGAACAGCTGCTTCCATCTAATTTTAATAAGGAAATAAAATGAGAACTATCAGATTCAAAACAAATATAAATTGCTCAAACTGCCTAGCTAAGGTTACCCCTTTTTTGAATAGAAAGGAAGGAATACATTCATGGAATATGGAGCTTGACAATCCAGATAAAATATTGGTTGTGGAAACGGAAGATCTAGTTCCGGAGGATATCATCAAAACCGTGAAACGAACCGGTTTTGATGCAGAGGTAATTTAACCTGAATATGGTTTAAAGTTAAAAAAGAAAAAAATGTTGCGTGTTATTTTTCGATCGTATATATTTGCAACCAAAATAATAGCGAAATGACGAATCTACTTATAAACGGATATTGGTGGCGCTACTTACTACTCAAAATGTCGTAAGGAGAAGCATCGTGCGTTTATAGTAAATCGAAAAAATATAAAGAGCCTGTCGCAATCCTGCGACAGGCTCTTTGTGTTTTAGCATATACAAACTGCAGGCAGGATATTGACAATAGGCAGACAACAAACGGATTGGACGAAATAGAGGAGATAGGTTGATCAAACAATTGTCAACATTCGATACTTCTTTCGTGGGCCGCTACAGAAGACAATTAAATAAATAAACATATGCAACATTTTTCAATTGATGGGAAGGGATATTATGGGGAGTTTGGAGGAGCATACATTCCTGAAATACTGCATCAGTGTGTAACAGACCTCAAGGAGGCTTATCTGGCAATTATCGAGAGTAAGAGCTTTCAGAAAGAGTTTAACCGGCTTCTGCACGATTATGTGGGGCGGCCTTCGCCGCTTTATTACTCAAACCGTCTGTCGGAGCGTTTCGGGGCGAAGATATATCTGAAACGGGAAGACCTAAACCATACGGGTGCACATAAAATAAACAACACCACCGGACAGATCCTGATAGCCCGTGAAATGGGTAAAACACGTATTATTGCAGAGACAGGAGCAGGACAACACGGCGTAGCAACGGCTACTGTTTGTGCACTGATGCAGATGCCGTGTACGGTTTACATGGGAAAAACCGATGTAGAACGTCAGCAGGTGAATGTGAGAAAGATGGAGATGTTGGGTGCAAAGGTTGTTCCGGTCACTTCCGGTAATATGACACTGAAAGACGCCACCAACGAGGCAATACGCGACTGGTGCAGCCATCCCGCCGACACCCACTACATTATAGGGTCGACCATCGGCCCCCATCCCTATCCCGACCTTGTAGCACGTTTGCAATCGGTCATCAGTAAGGAGATCAGGGTTCAGCTTGCAGAAAAAGAGGGGCGTGATTATCCTGATTACCTCTTTGCCTGTGTGGGCGGCGGGAGTAATGCTGCTGGTACCATTTATGAGTACCTGGATAATGAAAAGGTTCGCATAGTGTTGGCTGAAGCTGGAGGTAAAGGAATAGACAGCGGCGAATCGGCTGCTACAATCCATCTGGGTAAACCGGGTGTGTTGCACGGCTGCAGAACACTGCTGATGCAGACCGAAGACGGGCAGATCACTGAGCCCTATTCCATCTCTGCCGGACTCGATTACCCGGGCATAGGTCCGGTACATGCCAATCTTGCAGCTACAGGGCGAGCAAAAGTGTACGCTATCAACGATAACGAAGCGCTAAGAGCTGCATTTGACCTTACACGGCATGAAGGTATAATTCCGGCACTTGAATCTGCTCATGCTCTTGCAGCGCTCGAGAAAGTGGATTTCTCTCCCGGTGATATTGTTGTATTGACACTTTCCGGAAGAGGAGACAAGGATCTCGATACATATTTCAGGTATGAAAAAGAGTACTAAACATAATAAAACTATTATCGTATGATATACAAATTTGAAACTAACAGCAAAAAGGTGATGGGTGACTTGCATACCCCCGTGAGCACTTACCTGAAAGTAAGGGATGCATTTCCCCAGTCGGCATTGCTTGAGAGCTCCGACTACCATGCCAATGAGAACAGTATCTCTTATTTGGCACTAAAGCCAATTGCACGAGTTGAGGTGAACAGGGGTATCTGCAGATTCCTCTTTCCTGATGACCGGGAGGAAGAACGGCAACTTTCGGAAGATTTTACCATCTCCGATGCACTAAACAGCTTTATTGGACATTTTGAAGTGACTGGTAGTGAAAGTGGGCATTGCGGATTATTCGGCTTCACTACATTCAACTGTGTGAAATATACGGATAATATTGCTGTGCGAGAGAGCATAGAGGAGCGGAACGATGCCCCCGACATGCTCTATATCCTATATAAATATGTGATGATCTTCAACCATTTTACAGATGAAATCACACTGATAGAACTGAAAGAGCAAGGAGAGCTTAGCACTCTACACAAACTGGAATCACTTATAAATCAACGTAACTATGCTACTTACAACTTTTTTATAGAAGGAGAAGAATACAGCACCATGACCGACGAACAATTCAAAAATAGTGTGCGTGAAGGAGTGGAGCACTGCGTAGGTGGTAGGCTATTTCAGATTGTTCTTTCGAGAAGGTTTGTGCAACCCTTTTCGGGTGACGATTTCAAGGTTTACCGTGCATTACGTTCCATAAACCCTTCACCTTATCTTTTCTATTTCGACTTCGGCGGATTCCGCATTTTTGGTTCATCACCCGAGACGCACTGTAAGATAGAAGGATCGACCATAACTATTGATCCGATTGCCGGGACAACCAAACGGAGCGGTAACTACCAGGATGATATGAAAGCTTTGGATTATCTATTGAACGATCCGAAAGAGAATGCGGAGCATGCGATGCTGGTAGATCTTGCACGGGACGATTTGAGTCGTAATGCACACGATGTAAAGGTGGAGTTCTTCAAAGAGCCTCAGTTTTATTCTCATGTGATACACCTGGTTTCACGCGTGAGCGGAACTCTCAATGGAAATGCCGATCACATAAAAGCTTTTTTTGACACTTTCCCTGCCGGCACTCTTTCCGGTGCACCAAAGGTGAGGGCTATGCAGCTCATTTCCGAAATAGAGCCTCACAACCGCGGTGCATATGGTGGATGTATTGGGTTTATTGGTCTTAATTGCGATTTGAGCCAGGCTATTACTATCCGGACCTTTGTGAGCAGGAATAATGATCTGTGGTATCAGGCCGGTGCAGGTGTAATTGCTCAAAGTAACGATACTTACGAACTGAACGAAGTAAATAATAAGCTGGGAGCGTTGAAGCTGGCCATCGACAAAGCGGCAACTCTCTTTAATGCATAAATATCAAGCGGTACAATGATAATATAGCGCTCACTTGTTTTGCTCAAACAGCTTATCAGATTACGACTGTTTCATCGAATGGGTTCCCACTATACATTTCACAGGCCTCATATTTAGCTGTATATGTTTTAATTTATATATACGAAACTTGAATAATAAAATATTTGAATATAGTATGAAAGAAATACTCTATAAGCTTTTTGACTCTCATTATCTTTCTCGAGAAGAAGCCAAACAGATACTTTTCAATATTGTAAATGGAGATATTCCCGATACCCAGATTGCATCTCTTATCACCTCCTTTCTGATGCGAAGCATATCGGTGGATGAGATACTGGGATTTCGCGATGCACTGCTTGAGATGCGTTTACCGACAGATCTGTCTGAATACAGTCCGCTGGATATTGTGGGAACAGGCGGCGACGGCAAAAATACATTTAATATTTCTACATCGGCATGCTTTGTGGTTGCCGGAGCAGGATACAACGTAGTTAAGCATGGCAATTACGGGGCCACCTCCATTAGTGGTGCAAGTAACGTTATTGAGCAGCTGGGAGTGAAGTTTACTACCGATATTAATCTTCTTCGAAAAAGTCTGGAGAACTGCCATATTACATATCTTCACGCTCCTCTGTTCAGCCCGGCATTAAAGGCTGTAGCTCCTGTGAGAAAAAGCCTTGGAGTCCGCAATTTTTTCAATGTGCTGGGGCCGCTTGTAAACCCTGTGCAACCCAAATACCAGATGCTGGGTGTCTACAACCTGTCTATGTTGCGGTTATACAGTTATATTTACCAGGAGGAGGATAAGAAATTCTGTATCGTACATAGTCTTGACGGTTATGATGAAGTATCTCTCACAAGTCAGTTTAAAGTGTCCTCAAATAAAGGCGAACAGCTGTTTGTCCCTGAAGAACTCGGTTTTAGCCGTGTATCACAGGAGGCGTTGTATGGAGGGGACACCCCTGAAGAGGCTGCTCAAATATTCCGGAATGTTCTTAATTGCAGGGCGACTGATGCACAGATGAATGCGGTGTTGGTTAATGCTGCTTTCGGCATTCAGACAATCGATCAGGAGAAACCTATCGGGGAGTGTTTACAAATGGCCGAAGATTCATTGTATGGGAAAAAGGCATTGATGGTGCTGGAGAAATTTGTAACGTTAAACAGTTGAAAAGAGAATATGGATAACGTTCATTGAATCCGTTCCGGAGTATTTTCCGCATAGGTGAGCCGGTATCAGACAACAGTAAACAGAAAGCAGACGACAGATGAAAGATATATTAAGAGAGATCATTATACATAAAAGAACAGAAGTTGCCCGGAGAAAGGAAAAGCAGCCCTTCCCCTTCCTGGAAAAGCAGCTTGAGGATGCCGTTATCCCCTTCTATTCATTGAAAACAGCTTTGGAATTTTCAGAAACAGGAATCATAGCAGAATTTAAGCGTCGTTCTCCAAGCAAGGGGTGGCTGTACCGTTCTGCCGATGTGAGCAGGGTGACAAAGGAATATGAGTCCTCAGGTGCTTCGGCACTATCTGTTCTCACTGATGAGAGATACTTTGGAGGAACGATGGAAGATCTGGAAAAGGCATCCTGTGGAGTGAAGATTCCTGTAATGCGGAAAGAGTTCATCATAGATGAGTACCAGCTGTTTGAAGCAAAACTGGCAGGTGCTAGCGCTGTACTGCTTATTGCGGCAGCTATTACAAAGAAGGAATGCATAGAGCTAACTCAACTGGCCTGCGACCTGCAACTGGAGGTCTTGCTGGAACTACACGATGAACGAGAGGTGGACTATATCACTCCGCTTAACACTCTTATCGGTATAAATAATCGTAATCTGGAAAGTTTTGTGACCGACTTGCAGAAGTCGTTCAGTATGGCAGAGCTACTTCCGGAAGAGGCTATTCTGATTTCAGAAAGCGGCATTTCTGATGCTGCAATCGTTAAAGAGTTGAGAGAGGCAGGGTATCGTGGTTTCCTTATCGGAGAACATTTTATGAAGGGCGATAATCCAGGAAAGAGCCTGAAAGAGATGATAGATGATATTACCGGTAGTAACGGCAATGCCAGGTAATTCATAGTGAGTAACTTGAATTTAGTGGATAATAAAGAGGAGCCGTATAAGTTAATAACGATGAAGCATGAATAAAAGAATTGAAAAATGATCATCAAGGTGTGTGGTATGCGCGATGAAGAGAACATTCGCAAAGTAGAACAGCTGGGGGTGGATTGGATGGGATTTATCTTTTACAGGAAGTCGCTCCGCTACACAGGTGGAAAATTGGCCTATATCCCGGAGAAGGTGAAGAGAGTAGGCATTTTTGTGGATGAGGATATCGATTCTCTTCTTGCATTGGCTGATAATAACCGCTTGCAGATTTTGCAATTGCACGGAAATGAATCTCCTGCATATTGCAATGCGTTGAGAGATAAAGGCTTTTCGGTGATAAAATCATTTGGAATAAGCATAGATGAGCCCTTCCCCATAGTGCTTACGGAACGTTATGAAGGTTGTTGCGACTATTTTCTCTTCGATACAAAATCACCGCTTTATGGTGGTACCGGCAGGAAATTCAACCGTGAGCTGCTTTTGGATTACCGTGGCGGAACACCTTTTCTGTTAAGTGGCGGTATCTCACCGGAAGATGCAGAGTCAGTGAAATATTTTTCACATCCCAAGTATATAGGAATCGATGTGAACAGTCGTTTTGAGATTGCCCCGGCAATTAAAGATATTGAATTAATAAGAATATTAATAGAACACTTCCGTTAAGTCCGGTTTTTGGTGAGGTGCGAAGGTGGCAGAATAAGTTTAAATTTAGTGAAATAATCAGATATGAACAGGATTGATCAATTATTTAAAGAGAAAGGAAAGAATATCTTATCGGTCTATTTTACCGCAGGATATCCGCAATTAGACGATACAGTTGGTGTAATACAGGCGCTTGAGAAACATGGAGCGGATTTGCTTGAGATTGGTGTGCCGTTTAGCGATCCCATGGCCGATGGACCCGTAATACAGGCTTCTGGAGCGCAGTCGCTCTGTAACGGTATGAGCGTGAAAACTCTTTTTTCACAACTGACCGATGTGCGGCAGTCGGTATCGATCCCTCTGGTGCTGATGGGGTATCTCAACCCGGTAATTCAGTTTGGGTTCGATAATTATTGCAGGGAAGCAGCCAGATGCGGAATTGACGGTCTTATCATTCCCGATTTACCTTTTGCCGAATATATGGAATCTTATAAATTCATTGCTAAAGAGTATGGCCTTCGAATGATAATGCTTATTACTCCTGAAACATCGGAAGAACGGATCAGGCAGATAGACAGACATACTTCCGGCTTTATCTACATGGTCTCCAATGCTTCGGTGACCGGCGCCAAAGACACCTTTAGTGAGGATAGTCTCGAATATTTCCGGCGGGTAAATGCGATGCAGTTAAAGAATCCCCGCCTGATAGGTTTTGGAATATCAAATAAAGAGACATATGATGCTGCCTGCAGGGAAGCTTCGGGAGCAATAATAGGTAGCAAATTCATCTCTCTGCTTAAGAGTGAAAAGACGATTGAAAGAGCAGTGAAAAAACTTATTCAAGAGATCCGCTGAGTGGTTTTTTTGAATATATTCATATATCCTTGCACTCCGCTTGTTCCGAGAAAAGAGAATAGACGGATTTTCAATGTTTTTCCCAATGTATTGCCTCCGCACTGATCGTGCTGGTGCCCATTTTCATCATAGTGCCGAAAGGAATCAGGTTCAGAGAAATGGTTACATCACGTCAGGGCTCCCTTTTCCGATATTCACTCGGCGAAACACCTTTGTATTGTTTAAAACTTGTGCTGAAATATTGTTGGGATGAGAAGCCCATTCTCGATGCAATTTCTGCGATCTCTAAATCTGGATTTGAGGTTAATAAAAAAGCCGCTCTTTCAAGTTTTATTCGATTTATATAATCATTTACCCCGATATTCAGTAACTCTTTCATCTTGTTGTAAAGCGATGCCCGGCTCATCCCCATTTCCGTGGCAATATATGGGACGTTGAATTTTGAGTCATCTAAATGTTTTTCAATAAGCGCGTTAAGTTTTTGTATAAAGTGCTCATCGGCATTACTGAAAGTTATTTCATGAGGTTGCATAACAGTAGCTTTAGATTTATATTGCACCCTGATTTGTTCTCTAGCGTTAAGTTGATTTTCGAGTATGGTTTGAAGAAAATCAATATCGAAAGGTTTCGTTACATAAGCATCCGCACCAAGCTTATATCCCAGTAACGTATCCTCTGAACCGGTACGTGCAGTGAGCAGCACCACAGGAATGTGGCTTATGGAGATATCCGATTTTACAATACGGCAAAGATCAAAACCATCCATACGAGGCATAACAACATCACTCAAAATAATGTCGGGTTGCATACTGCGAATTATTTCTAATGCATTTACACCATTTGTTGCAGTTAAAACGGTGTGAAATGTGTCTCTGAAATTTTGTTTTAAGAAGATGAGCAATTCAGGATTGTCTTCAACAACCAACAAAGAGAGCTTTGAGGTGTTGAAACGAGGTATTGCTTTATATTGTGAATATGATGAATCGTTCTCGTTATCAGTTAGCTCGTTGCATTGAGCTTTTATGGTAACATCGTTATTAAGCTGATGTTGATTTAAAGGCAATTCGAAATAAAAAGTTGCTCCTACTCCATTTTTGTTGCTTTGTGCACCAATTTTTCCTTTGTGCATTTCAACATACTTCTTTGAAAAAGCCAAGCCGATACCGCTCCCCCCATACTCGTGCTTTCCCTGATAGAACCATGAAAATAACCGGTCGGTATCTAAATCATTCAGCCCTTTACCTTCATCCGAGACAGATATTCGAACACAATTTTCAATTTTGCTCAACTTGGTACTTATGGTTATATTGCCTTTGAATCCGCCAAATTTTAGCGCATTGGATAAAAGATTAGATAAGACTATGGCGCATTTTCTCTTGTCAAAAGAAATTTTATCTACATGTTCGTCAAAATTGTACTTAAGGGTAATTTCATTGTACTTCATCTCTTCAGAAAAATACTCTACCGTATCTATAATCCATTCGTGCAGCGGATATAATTCGATGTTTAGCTTTTCATTACCTGTTTCAATTTTACGCATATCGAGCACCATATCGATAATCTCTTTCATTTTTGCTGCCTGTTTGTAAATCCCGGTAATTTCATTTTTTTCATTTTCTGTTCCTGTTCCTGTTCCTGTTTCAGGCAACCGATTTATAATTCGTTTTAGCGGCGTATAAATAAGTGTTAGTGGTGTGCGTAATTCATGACTTATATTGGTAAGAAACCGCAGCCTTTCTTCATAAACTTCCTGCTCATGCATAACTAGTTGCCATTTATGAGCATTCTCTTTTTTGCGAATATACCAAAATACAGTCAAAATGATACCAGCCAAAGCAGCAAGAGTAAAAAGAGCGATGAACCAGCTACTTTTCCACCAGGGCTGCAATACGGAAAGATATAGGATTTTTTGCGGGTCACTCCATAAGCCATTAGCTAAATTGCACGATACAGAAATAGTAAAGTTGCCTGAGGGAAGTGACTGCAGAGTAATATTTTGGTCTTCAGTCTCAATTGGCTTACCGGAAAATCCTGAAATATAGTAATGAAACAAACGTTTTCTGAAAATATCTTTTTCCGGAACCATTATTTGCATAGTTATCGATGATTTGTTCCAAGCTAATTTTAAGCGTGGTGGTTCCCCAATATTTTTTCCGGCTGTATAAAGTTTTTGACGCAAATTATCGTTACAAATTACCTCATTAAGTTGAATTTCCGGTTGTGTAGTTTTTGATGGAATAATATTCTTGTCAATAAACAATAGTCCGTTTACTCCACCCATATAGATATTTCCACTGCCGGAGATCATAACTGAGCGTGGCATATACTCATTAGGTATGGCTCCACTTGACACATCGAATTGTTCAAAACGGTTTTCGTTAACATAATATACCCATAATGTACCATTTGTACCTATCCATAGACGATTTTGGTAATCACATATAAGAGATGTGATGGAACTTTCGTAAGGTAATGGAATTGTATGTGCCACACTATCTGTATGTGGATTAAAACGATTAAGCCCGTAGTTTGTACCAATCCATAAGGTCTCACCATAGCCGAGTGCAACAGTCCCAATAATCTCCTCCGAAGGGAATGAAATCATTTTTTTCCACTCTTTATTTTCAGTACGTGAATACAGGGTGTTTGCAGTGAATAAAAATCTGCAATTAGTATCAGATATTACCTGTCGTATCACATGACTTTGTTCAGAGATATTTTTCTCTAAATGTATTATTGTGAATGAATTATTCCGGCTGTCATATTCATAGATACTATCGGAAAGAATTAGATAATGTATGCCATCATTGGTTTGCAAGGTTGCTGTATAGCCAGATCTGAGCACACGAAAATCTTCCTTTTCATTCATCACTATCAAACGACGTTTCCGACCGGTTTTTTTGTTAAAATAATAAACACCCTGCCCAAAAACCGAAATCAACAACTCATCTTTTGTATGTTTCACAATTGAGGAAACTTTGTCGCCAATTGAAGCCTGAAAATGTTCAAAACTTCTGTTTTTAGGATTAAATTTGTTAATCCCACCTCCGTCTGTTCCAATCCAAATGGTACTGTCGTCCTCCTGCAGTAATGAGATAACGGTAGAACTGCTTAGTCCATGAGGGTTGCCAAATGTAGTTTGCAGGTAAGTAGTCATAAATACTGATTTGACTTCAATTAATCCGTTGCGAATACTGCCTACCCAAAGATTATTCCATTTGTCTTTGTAAAGTGAAGCGATAGCCCTTGCAGGGAATGAAGATGTTTTCTCCGGGATAGGCAGTAAATGAGAAAACTCATCGTTAGCAGTATTCAGAATATTAATCCCTCCTCCGTCAGTTCCAATCCATAGGCTGCCGTTGTGCTCAATAATATCTAATACCACATTGTTGTTCAAGCCGGAGTTAGCGGTATTGTAGATTTTAATCAGTTGTCCTGTTTGTGAATAGCACATGAGCCCTTCGCCGTATGGTGCAACCCAAATGAGATTTTGATTATCGAGATAAACTTTGTTCACATCATGTTTTCCTTCGTAAAATGCAGCTTCACAGAATTCGCCTGTGTTGATATCGTAAAGATACAAATTCTTGTGCCGGGCGCTTAATAAGAATTTGTTATTACTCAGCATAACAGTACTTGTGAAAAATAAATCAACTTTATTTTTACTTTTTACAGGTAGTGTTTGCCATTTTTTTGTTTTGTAATCATATTTGTAAAACGAGTCGACAGAGGTGCAAAAAATGCCATCAGGTAAAACAGATAAAGTGTTTCCGATAATTGGTTTTCCATTGATTTCCTGACGCTCAAAGATATTTTTATTATCATCGAAGCGCACTAATCCTCCGGAAGTAGCTATCCATACATTGCCCATTGTATCATCAATGATAGAAAAGATACGGTTTCCGGGAATTGTTTCGCTGTCATTAATAGAAGCAAAATATCTGGTGGTTAGTTGACCGTCAAAACGACTCAACCCAGCACCTGTGCCAATCCACAAATAGCCATTATTATCACGTAAAATAGCATATACTGTAGATTGTGTCAATCCATCCTTAAGAGAAAAAGTATGGAAATTGTAGAAGTTGTTATTTTGAGCTTTTGTAAATAACGGTAAAAGATAAAATAAGATAGCTATAAAAATTAAAAACCGGTTTCTAAATGTATAGCTCATAAAAATTTTCCCCTTTCGTTTTCATTCTACAAAATTAGCTAATTGAAACTGATAAATGATGTTTTTTTCTTAATAAATTTTGTCTCATAATTGTGCTCTTCAACTACTATCTTAACTTAATTTATAGATCAGATCCACCCCTTAACTATCTCAATTAAATAAAGGAGATATAACCTTAACTTAATTTGCGGAGAAACCTGCTTCTATTTTAAATGAATCTCAAATAAGTTGGGATGTAAATACACGCATGGACAATTATTCCATCGTTGAATATAAACCTGTACATTTAACAGGATACATTTAATTTTAATATGCATTTGGTCCACTTTACGTGAAAAATACTTATAGAAGTGGACTTATATATCATGTTATCAATAAAATGCTAAAACATATCAATATATTATCATAGGCCTTTATAAGCAAGAGAATATGTTAAATAGATATTATTTGAAATAGATTAGATGTTTTTGAACATTCTTTCACGAATTTTTTTAGAATTTCGCAAAAACATTCAAACAAATTATAATAGTTCTAATCGGTAATGTCATTTAATGACATTTATCAATATATCCCTATATGTGAGTTTTTTTAATAAACTATGATCTTGTCTTTTATTTCAAAATGCTAATTTTAAGATTACATGAGGAAAAAAAGTTTTTTTTTCGTATTTATATTAATATCTGCTTTTAGTCCTTTAGTTAAGGCATATAATATTACACCAGTTGTATCAGCTCATAGGCACAACAAAGATTATTTTAACTTTTCTCCGCAAACCACAATTTCGGTTGAAAGTGAAGAGCAATATATATCTGCAAAAATTTTTGCAGATATTTTTGTTAGTTCAGCTGGATTTCGACCTGTGATTATATCAGGGGAATCAAATAAATCAGACATTCAGCTCAAAACAGACAGATCAATTCCTTTTGAAGGCTATAAGCTGAACGTATATCCATCAAAAATTCAGATTTCAGCATCAACAAATGCCGGATTTTTTTATGCATTCCAAACTTTACGACAGTTGCTGCCTGCTGATATTGAAGGCAGCATTAATATAAAGAAAATTGAGTGGAAAGTGCCATGCGGAGAAATAATAGATAAGCCGCGTTTCGGCTATCGCGGATTAATGTTGGATGTGTCGCGTTACTTTATTCCTAAGGAAACGGTTTTGAAAATCATTGAGGCAATGTCAATGCTTAAACTCAATATACTTCATTTGCATTTGGTTGACGATAATGGCTGGAGAATTGAAATCAAAAAATACCCAAGACTTACCGGTATTGGAGCGTGGTGCGTAAACCGTAATGTTTATCCTTTTCCGAACAGGCGAAATCAAAAGGCGCATGAACCGGCTACAGTTGGTGGATTTTACACTCAGGATGATGTCCGCAAAATAGTGAGCTTTGCGGCTGATCGTCAGATAGATGTAATTCCAGAGATAGAGATGCCTGCCCATACGGTTTCTTCACTGGCAGCTTATCCCGAATTAGCATGTCCTGTTGATGATGAGTTTTTCGGTGTAATACCTGGCGGTGGAGAGGGTCGTTCACACATTTACTGTGCAGGAAACGACAGTGTTTTCACTTTTCTCCAAGATGTTTTGGATGAGATTATGGTTCTCTTCCCTTCAAAATACATTCATCTTGGCGGCGATGAAGCCAATAAGTATTATTGGAAGAAATGCCCGCGATGCCAATTAAGAATGAAAAAAGAGAATATCCAAACAGAAGAAGAATTGCAAGGTTATTTCATGAAACGTGTCGGTCAATATGTTCAGAGTAAAGGAAAGGAAGTAATGGGTTGGGATGAACTGACGAATAGTAAAATTCCTGAAAATGCAATAATTTTCGGTTGGCAGGGCAATGGACAAGAAGCGATAAAAGCAGCTAAACTCGGACACAGGTTTGTAATGACTCCTGCCAAAAAGCTTTATTTAATCCGATATCAGGGGCCTCAGTGGTTTGAGCCGTTTACCTATTTCGGGAACAATACGCTTAAAGACGTTTACGATTACGAACCTGTTCAACCGGACTGGGATAAAAACGCGCAAAACCTCTTGATGGGCGTTCAGGCCTCACTTTGGACTGAATTTTGCTCATCGCCTGAAGATGTACTATATCTTGTTTTCCCGCGTTTGATAGCCTTTGCAGATATGGCGTGGCGCGATAAAAATGCTGCAGACTGGAATGATTTCTTACCACGGCTTGATGCATTTACAGATAGGCTTGCGGCAATGCGTATCTCCTTTGCCGCATCTATGTATAACCTCGATCACCTTGTGCTCCCAATAGATGATAAACGATTAGAAGTATCGATAAGTTGTATCCGTCCCGATGTGCAAGTGCATTATACCGTGGATGGGTCACAACCTACACATCAATCGCATATTTTTGAAAAAAGTTTAGTTGTGGATAAGTATACTTTTATAAAAGCCGCCGCATTTAAAAACGGTTTGCGAATGGGAGAGGTGTTGTCGTTTCCAATACGTTTCAACAAAGCTACAGCAGCAAAAATTAAAGGAACAAGCGGAAATTTATTGTTGCTTGTGAACGGAGTTCGGGGAAGTTTGAAACACACCGATTCTGAATGGAGGGGTTGGTACGATACTGATTTTTCGTTTGTTATTGATTTGGGGACAGTACAGGCGTTACAGTTTCTTTCCATTGGCACCATAACCAATAGTGGTATGGGGGTGCATCAACCATCCGAATTCACAGTATCTGTTTCAGAAAACAGTGAGAATTTCCATCAAATCGGACAGTTGAAAACCCCTTATGAGGAAATATTTCGCGAAGGAACTTTTAGTGAAGATAAATCACTCCTTCTCTGTAATATTTCTGCAAGATATATACGTATCGATGTGAAAAATCCGGGAATTTGTCCGCCATATCACGTGCGACAAGGACAAAAAACATGGGTTTATCTGGATGAAGTTGTTATAAACTAACAAAACATATGTAGTTAATCAAAAATATAAAAAGCTATTCTAAAACAATAAAAACAGCCATGATTTATGAATCAATTATTAATTTTAAAAAAAATCAGAATGAATAGGAAACATTCAATTATTATGTGGAAAGGACTAATATTCACCATGCTGTGGATGATGTCTTTAGGAATGTATGCTCAAACCATTACGGTGAAAGGTAACGTGAAAGACGATACCGGACTGGAAGTGATAGGAGCGACCATTATTGTGGAAGGTAATGCTGCTATAGGCACCACTACCGATATTGAAGGAAACTATGTGTTGAACAATGTTCCGGCAAGCGGAAACTTGATGTTCACCTACGTAGGTATGAAAACGCAGAAGGTTTCTGTAAACGGACGCACTACTATTAATGTGGTTATGACTTCTGACACTGAGTTATTGGAAGAGGTTGTTGTGGTAGGTTTTGGTACCCAGAAGAAAGTAAATTTAACCGGTGCTGTATCAACAGTTGACAGCAAGGTTTTTGAATCTCGCCCTGTCGCCTCTGTGACTCAAGCCCTGCAAGGTGCTATTCCGGGTATGAACTTCAGCTACGGTGGAAACGGAGGGGAGTTAGGTAATAACCTTAATATTAACATTCGTGGTGCAGGCACCATCGGTAAAGACTCAAAAGCATCCCCTTTGGTACTTATTGATGGGATGGAAGGTAGCATTGATAATCTCAACCCTCAAGACATTGAAAGTGTTTCGGTTTTGAAAGATGCTGCATCTTCGGCTATTTATGGTTCACGTGCTCCGTTCGGTGTTATCTTGATTACAACTAAAAAAGGAAAAGCCGGACAAGTGGTTGTAAATTACAACAACAACATCCGTTTTACCAATGCTATTAACAGGCCGGAGACAATGGACTCTTATACTTTCGCTAAATACTTCAATCGAGCTGCGATAAATAATGGTGAGGGGGTCACCTATAACGATGAAGTGATGAAATTAATTCTTGACTATCAAGCAGGAAAAATTACCGATCAGACTTATGCCAATGCTGATGGAACAACCTGGAACTGGATTGGGAATGCAAACAATAACTGGTATGACATCATGTTTGGCGAAACACATACCTCACACGAGCATAACTTAAGCATTAGTGGTGGTACGGAAAAGTTCCAATATTACGTATCAGGTAACTATATGCTTCAAAACGGTATTATCTCTTTTGCCCCTGATAAATTGCAACGTTACACTACTACTGCAAAAATCAATGCTCAGGTTACCGATTACCTAAAGGCTAATTACAGTACGAAGTGGATACGTAACGACCTTGACAAACCAACATATTTGTCAATGAACGATGCCCAGATTTATCACGATATTGCTAAGCGTTGGCCAACTGAGCCATTAATTGATCCTAACGGGCACTACAGAAGCTTTGCCAATGCTATTATGAACAGCGGCAGGAATATTCAACAAAATGATATTTTCTATCAGCAGTTGCAGCTGGAATTCGAATTTGTAAAGAATTGGAAGATTTTTGCTGAGATGAACTATCGTACAGATAATTATCTTACTCACAAAACAACATTATTTACCACCGATTGGACTGTCCAAAATACGCCTGCCAATACATCAGGCACTACAAGTATTTCAGAGAGCCGCGCACGCACTAACTTTTTCAACCCAAACGTTTATACTAACTACGCGCTTAATCTAGATAGCGGACACTCTTTTCTGTTCTTGACTGGATTTCAGTCCGAACTGAACAAGTACAATGAAGTTGGGGTTACTCGTGCTGGCCTTATCAGCCAGGAGGTTCAGGCAATCGGAGCTGCATCAGGTAAAGATACGGGGATTTATGGCAACATCAACGATTGGGCTACTGCAGGTTTTTTCGGGCGTATCAACTACAACTTCAAAGAGCGCTATCTTTTGGAAGTCAGTGGCCGTTACGACGGTACTTCACGTTTTGCAAGGGAAAAACGTTGGAATTTCTTCCCCTCTTTCTCTCTCGGATGGAACATTGCACGCGAATCGTTCTGGGAAACAATTGATTCCAACAAGTTCGTAAGTAACTTCAAGTTACGCGGATCCTGGGGAGAGTTGGGCAATCAGAATACAGAAAGCCTGTATCCGTATATACAGACTATGCCTTTTACAGCAGGTGCTTCAAACACTAACTGGAATTCATGGATAATTAATGGAGCCAAGCAAAACATATCGAGCATTCCCGCCCTTATTTCCAGATCGTTGGGATGGGAAACTGTCCGTTTGTGGAATATCGGCCTTGACCTTTCAGCGTTCAACAACCGTCTAAATTTATCAGCCGAATACTTTGTACGGAATACATTGAATATGGTAGGGCCTGCACCAGCGCTTCCAAATATTCTTGGTATTGCAGTACCTCGTACCAACAATGCTGACTTAACCTCAAAAGGTTTTGAATTAGACCTTAGCTGGCGCGATATTATAGGAAGTTTCTCTTATGGAATTAAAGCAAACTTATCAGACGACCGTCAAAAAATTGACCGTTACCCTAACCCGACCGGATCAATCTCAACATACCTGGCAGGTCAATATTTAGGTGAGATCTGGGGATTTGAAACAATCGGCATCGCCAAAACTGATGCAGAGATGCAAGAACACCTGGCTACTACCGACCAGTCTCAAATTGGCAGCAAATGGGAAGCCGGAGACATTATGTATCGCGACCTCAACGATGACAAAAAAATAAATACCGGGAGCAGCACTATCACAGATCCGGGTGATCTCAGGATTATTGGCAACAATCTCCCTCGCTACAAATTCGGTCTCGATCTTGATGCAGCATGGAAAGGTTTTGATGTTCGCATCTTCTTCCAGGGAGTTGGAAAACGCGACTACTGGTGTGCCGGAAATACATTCTTTGGTGCAGCAGGAGGTAAATGGCAATCGAGTGGATTTGTTCAACATCTCGACTTCTTCCGTCCGGAAGGAGACCCCGATGGTGCAAACCTTGATGCTTATTTTGCACGTCCGATCCTAAGCGCCGGTAAGAACCAGTATGTTCAGACCCGTTACTTACAAAATGCGGCCTATATTCGTTTGAAGAATGCTCAAATTGGTTATACCTTTCCAAAGAAAATGATGAATAAAATAAACCTCAATAACCTCAGATTATTCTTATCAGGCGAAAACCTGTTCACTATTACCAGTTTGACCAGTCAGTTTGACCCTGAAGTCTTGGGTACCGGTTATAGCAGTACCTGGGCATCCGGTGTTACAAAGACATATCCATTGGTCAGGACATTATCCGTTGGTATGAGTATTAACTTTTAATTAAAAGACATATTGATATGAATAAAAATATTAAAATCTCCGTGATGTTTCTGTTCCTTTTTGGGCTTGTAACATCCTCTTGCAATGATTATCTTGACAGAGAACCTCTGTCGCAGATCACCCCAAACACGTTCTTAAAGACAGATAACGATCTTGCCGCCTATGCTGTCAATCTGTATACAATTTTCCCGGTTCACGGTGTGTGGGGAAGTGTTGGGACATTTGGTAACGACAGGCATACCGACAATCAGACTTCCGCAGATTACAGCACGCGTTGGGTGCCGGGGCAATGGCGTGTACCTGAAACTGATTCTAACAATGATAGTTGGAAATTTGAAATAATTCGCTCGTGCAACTACTTCCTCGAAACAGTTCTTCCCCGTTATGAAGGAAAAGAACTGACAGGTAATGATGTAAACCTCAGACAATACATTGGAGAAGTGTATTTCATTCGTGCTTACGACTACTTTACCCGTTTGAAAGAATTGGGCGACTTCCCTATTATCACAACTCAATTACCTGACGATATGGCTGCTCTTACCGAGGCAAGCGTACGTGCTCCACGCAATGAAGTGGCACGGTTCATTCTTTCTGATCTTGATAAAGCTATTGAATATATGAATAATGCACCTGTTGGAGGTAAAAACAGACTGACAAAAAATGCTGCATTGTTGATGAAATCTCGTGTAGCACTGTTTGAAGCAAGCTGGTTAAGCTATCATAAAGGAACAGCTCTTGTTCCTGGTGGCCCGGGTTGGCCTGGCAAAAAAACAGGTATCAATATCGAAACCGAAATATCTTTCTTTCTCGATGAATGTATGAAAGCTTCCAAAGAACTAGCAGATGCTATTCCTTTGGCAGAAAACAACGGTGGATATGCCAATAACCCCTATTACATACAATTTGCTGACAAGAGCCTGGAAAAATATCCTGAAATACTTTTTTGGCGTGCTTATGAGAAAGATTTAGGTAGCGGTAATGACAAATTGAATCACAGTGCGTCTTCCTACCTCCGTCATGGCGGAAATAACGGATTCACTCGTCAATTTGTTGAAACATTCCTCTGCAGCGATGGCAAGCCAATTTATGCATCATCGCTTTATCAAGGTGATCTTTCAATCGAAAGTGTAAGAGAAAACCGCGATAATCGTTTGCAGATTTTCATGATGACACCCGGTGAAAAATTTACCACCAAAAGCGATAACCTTGACAAAGCGCCACTTCTTCCCAACGTAGTCGATTTGGTTGAAGTAAGGCCTGTAACCGGATATGTTCTCCGCAAAGGCCTTTCGGACGAACCCTATGCCGGAGGTGGTAGCTGGTGCGTTGAAGGCTGTCCTATCTTCAGAGTTACAGAGGCCTATCTTAACTATATTGAAGCTTCGTGCATTAAAAATGGTGGAAACAGCGTTGACGCTACTGCAGATAAATATTGGAAACAGCTGCGTACCCGTGCAATGCTACCTGCAGATTACGCTGTTACAGTTGCCGCTACCGATTTGAGTAAAGAGTCAGATTGGGGAAAATATTCAGGTAAGAACTTGGTATCTTCACTTCTTTACAATATCCGAAGAGAGCGTCGTTGCGAACTTATGGAAGAAAGCTTTCGTATGGACGATCTGAAACGATGGAGAGCTCTTGATAATATCAACGGTTTTATGCCCGAAGGATTCCGTCTTTGGGGCTCTCATTATAAACCTCTCTATGAAGCGGAAGGGAAAATAGATGCCAAAAAAGTGCTGATTCCTGCTCCGGCTGCTAAAGCTAACGTTTCTAGTCCTGATGAGAGCGAATATATCCGTCCATATCGCATCAACCTGACTGCGAGCAACTACGTGAAAGATGGTTACAAATGGTGTGAAGCTCATTATTTGAGTCCGATCAACATTGAGCATTTCCGAATTACAGCCACCAATCCCGATGATCCCTCTACTTCGGTAATCTATCAGAATCCCGGTTGGCCGCTTACTTCAAATTCAGGAGCTATTGGCTACTAAATTTTTTAAAAAGTACCGGCAATAGTGCCGGTGCTTTTTTCTCTTTTATAATTTAAATCAGTTCGGTAATAAAGTTCCTGTATGCCACGTAATCCATTAATTAACAGATTATGGGCTATTGAAACTTTATAAAAGGGGAGATGCGAAGTAAAAGGCAACAAAGTGAAAATTTATTTGCCAAAAAAAATAGAAAGAAATAGTTCGATGACTTTTTTGTTTGAATTAAACAAATAAACAGCTAATCTTTATAAAACTATGATTAGAATATTATTTACTATTATTAGTGTCTGCTTGTTGACACTCAACTATACCCCGCTTATAGCACAGACAAAACAAGTAAAACAACCCAAGGAAGACGAAACACTTATTTATTCCAACCCTTCCAAACCAATTAAATTGAAACCAGGTGATAAGCACCCGACACAGACAGGATGGTATTTCTTTACAGCCCATGAATTTAAAGACAAAGATGTAAATCCTAATGGTGTCCCTTACGGATTTGAAGACCAAATGAAATGGTTTAAGAATCATGCTGCAATAGACAATAGCAAGTGTATGAGAGTAAAAAAAGGTGTTCTCCATCTTCTTACTATCGAAGAGCCCGACTCAGTTGTCAATTTCTTCGGAAATACTGTGAAATACTCTACCTACTCCACACAAACGGTTGCCCCCATATCTCCACAATACTGGGGCGTTTTTACAGAAAATATGCGCTATGAGGTGCGTATGAAGTGTGGTCCCGAACTCGGGTTTAATCATGCCTTGTGGTTTATGCCGGAGAACTCCCGTTACGGAAAAGATGGCGGCGCGTCTTACGTTGGCTGGCCCGAATGCGGAGAGATAGATCTCCTGGAAACACCTCGGGCTAAGCCCAATGAGAAGGCGTGGTTTACGCTGCACTCCAAAAATTTCAATAATCAATCTCCTAATGGAAGTACTCATAAAACGCTTGATCTTGACGATATGAACCAATGGCATATATATTGGATTGAACTGACAGAAAAAGAGATACGTGCTGGTATTAATGGAGATTGCTATTTTATTCATAAATATGGGGACAACGGGAATATCGACTGGCCCTGGAATACCCCCGAAGGATGGTATTTTATGATGACTCCCGGATTCTCCTTTAGTCAGGGATCCTGGATGGGAAGCGCAAACCCGGCAGACTGGAATCCAGGTAATCCTCCAAATATGCAAATAGATTGGATCAGGGTTTATACAAACGAAAAATATAAAGGAGAAGCTCCTTCTAAAGCCAGATACTATTGATACAATGATACGACCTTTTATTTGTTTAGTCGCCGGATTAATTTTATCCCTGGCAGTCAGCGCTCAGTCTATGATGAGCAAAGAAATTCCTTTTATGACTCCGTTTGCTCCAAAATCGGCAATCATAACAGATTATGAGCACAAAGACACAGTTAACGCACCATTTTCATTAGTACGCCTTACTAACAAGAAAGTTGTTTACATGTCAAAAGAAAATGGTGTGATGCAGCCATTCTTCATAAAAGCTATAGAAACAGGCTATTGGGACACACGCTACCACCCGGATACGGATTACAACAAGGTGTTTGCTGATATGAAGGGGATTGGAGCTAATACCGCTTATGTTATGTTGCATTGGGAAGATATTGAAACACAGGATAATAAATTCGACTTCAGCTTTTCCGATAAAGTAACAAATGCTGCCGCAAAGCAAGGACTCAAAATTAAATGGATACTGTTTCTCCATGCCCAGCGTGACAAAGTGCCGACTGAAAAACCTGAGACAGCATGGACTTTTCACCTCGACAATAGAGATTCGGCCAATTATACAATGCAATGGCCAAAACGAAACGGAAAAGTATATAAAGATATTAAGAGTTTGCTCGAAGATGGCGGAATTCGTCCGCTGCACGTTTACGGGCATCCCGAAATATTTCACCGTATTCGTCGCATGTTATATAAACTGGCGGTACATTATCGCGACGATCCAACAGTATTGGGCATTCAGTTGGGGAACGAGGAAGGATTTAGCTTTTTGGATGAAAGCGACTTTAATCCGGTTACATCAGCACTCTACGAAGAATGGAAGCTAAAGACAAACAAAACAGATTATGCGCTCTTTAAGAAAGATGCTATGGATTGGTGGTGGAAACAATTTACAACTGCCTATCACGAAGGCGACCCCTATAAAATTATCTCTTTTAATTTAGATGCGGGACAAGCGGAAGCCAATGACCCGAAAAGAGTAGAAATGACCGGGACCAGTGCTGCCACTTATGCCGACGGGAACTTAGATGCTATAGGTACAATGCTTTATAAACATTGGGGAGAAAAAGCTCTTTTGGGGTTAGACATACATTACGGAAATATGTATAATTACAGACTGCCTGTACTCATACCATCAGAGATTGGGATAGGATCTTTCAATTCCTTGCCTTACTTCCGCCGATTCACAGCACAAACACTTGAACGTGCTGCGCAAGGATTTGGAGTGTATTGTTACGGAGAGGTAAGAGAAGAACTGCCAAATAAAGTAACAGAAAGAGAAGCATTGACGAGAATATTTTCAAATATCACCAGTAATGTAGACATTATTTACCCGGGTCTACCGGGACCTGGATATGCTGTGCTGACGGCAAAAGACGATAATATAAAAATCAGCCACTTGAATTTAGATGGCGGAAAAACGCTTGCTCTGATATACGACCTTACCGGCATTGAAATTACTGATAATTTAGAAGGGGCTAAGAACGAAGATGTAGCTATCCAATGTTCTGTAACCATGCCCGGGAAATATGCCATTAAGGTATATACCTCCAAAGAAGAAAAAAAAATTGAGAAATTTTTCTCAGAGACAAACAGTGTTTTTACCTTTACTGTTTCTGATTTTGATAAAACGGATTTGGCCTTTATCAGAATAGAACAAATCAATTCAGAAAGAAAATAATTAAGTTGCTGGCATTATCGGGACAGAAGGTTAAATACGAAAGCGTTTCATTTTTATAGTAATGAAACACACTTTCAAAATGGTGAAGGGAAGATGTTGAAATAACAATTTAACATCTTCCCTGATTGTCATAGCTATTACAAGACTTTGATGGTCCTTCTCTCCTTGCTACTCTGGAATGCAAGTTCAATGATCCTCATTACGTTGCGTGCCTCTTCCGGTTTTACGGCCAGTTCGGCTTCACCGTTGATAGCATCACGCAGATTGATGAAATAATCGCGATAATCGCCGTGCTCACTTTCTACTTTTCCCTGTATTTTCACTCCCTTATATTCGATGTTGATGGAGCCCCAGATGTTATCCGGTTCACGCCCCCAATCTTTTCCGGAGGGTATTATACCGCTGTCGAGTGTTGCCTCCTGCACGTCGAGCCCATACTTGACGAACGACCCTTTAGTGCCGTGAAGCATATAGGTGGGTCCAGGTATCCGGCAGATCATTCCAGATTTCAGAGTAGCGATGAAATTGGAATAGTGGAGGCGCACGTCGAAATGGTCGTCAGCCTTTGCCCAAGGCCGCTGTGAGTCGATTTGCGCCGTTACTGCTGCAGGCATGCCGAAAAACCACAAGGCTTGGTCGATAAGGTGAGAACCCAGATCGTAGAAGATGCCCGATCCGGGAAGAGGTTCTTCACGCCAAGCCCCATTAGGACGTTGTTCAGTTCGGTATCGGTCGAAATGGGTCTCATAGTCAACAATTTCTCCCAATATTCCGCTTTCAAGTAGTTTTTTTACAGTCTTGGTGTCGCTGGTGAAACGGCGATTGTGGTAAACTGTCAAGATCTTTTTTTGTCGTTCCGCAATCTCAATAAGCTCGTTTGCTTCTGCTACATTTATAGTAAAAGGCTTTTCAACCACAACATGCTTACCAGCCAGCAACGCTTCTCTTGCCCAACGGAAATGACCGGTATTGGGAGAGGTAACGATTACGAGATCTATCTCTGGATCATCGATGATCCCTTTTCCGTTGGGAACAACTGTTGTGATTGGGTATCGTTCTTCTACCAGGGCCTGCCTTCCGGGATTTGATGTGCTTATTTTTGAAAGTTCAAAGCCTTCCACAACGTCGATGAAAGGTGCATGAAACACGCGGCCGGAGAGTCCGTAGCCGATGATGCCTGTACGAATATTGGTTGACATAGGTTATAAATTTATTTGTTAAGTTCTCAAAGATAGGGAATTTTTCAATAAAAAGAGAGTGTTACTCTTGCTTCAGCAGAAAATCGACCAGTTTTTGAGTGGCAATGGCCCGATGGCTGATGCTGTTTTTAATGTCGTTGCCCAGTTCGGCAAAGGTTTGATCATAACCAAGGGGGACAAATACAGGATCGTAACCAAAACCGCTTTTCCCACGCTTTTCCTCAATGATTTGTCCCTTTATTACTCCTTCAAACAGGTGCTCTTCTCCATTGATAACCAAAGCTATTACGGTGCGAAATTGTGCCATGCGGTTTCCCAATCCCTGCAATGCCAGGAGCAGTTTATTCATATTGTCGATAGAATTGCACCCTTCACCTGCATAACGCGATGAGTAAACGCCGGGAGCTCCACCAAGTGCTTCCACCTCCAGTCCTGAATCGTCGGCAAAGCAGTCGTATCCAAACATTTCTCTAACGAATCTGGCTTTGATAAGGGCGTTCTCTTCAAGGGTTCCCCCGGTCTCTTCTATCTCGTTGTGACAGTTAATATCGGAAAGACTGAGGATTTGCAGTCTTCCGTTAATAATTTTTCTGATCTCGTCGAGTTTATGGCTGTTGTTTGTTGCAAAAACAATTTGTTTCATACGTTGACTATTCATATTCATATAAGCAAATGAAAACGATGTTTATGCTTTTATTAACTGTTTATTTTTTCTGATTACGCAATAGTGCCTCTCTTTCATTGAGCTTCTCTCTCCGGGTACCCTCCTGTTTCCGAATTTTTAAATCTCTTTCCCGTTCACGTTGTTTTAATTCGATTTCACGCAAGCGCTGCCTTCTCTTCAGTTCCTGTTCCCGTTGCCTGATCTTTTCTTTTCTTTCACGTTCCCGTTTTTTCTGTAAAGCTTTTCTGCTGGCGGATTCCGTGGCTTTCCTGTTCTGCCGGATCGCCTCAGCGGCCTTCACTTCGAGCCTCAGTTTCAACTCATCGGGTGTAATTCGGTCTGTTTGCCGGATCGGTTTCACCGAACCTTCCCCCACAGGGATACTCCGTCTATCCAAAGGTACAATCTTTTCCTCTTTTTGTGCGAAATTTTCACCTGTTTCTGCTTTTACAATCATTTCAGTCTGCTGAACTCTTGCCGGTGAAGTATTTAAATACTCCCGGCAGAAGGTAAGATACTCTTCAATATCTTCCGGGATTTGCAGTAAGGAGATGTTCTCTTCGGAGATTACTACGGGAAAAACTTCCTTAGTCAACGCAGATATAAAAATGGAATCAGATAATATTGTTTGTGCATATTGTGAAGCTTCTTCAAAAGAGTTAAAGGGCTGAACACTGAGCGCCTCCATCTTAATGAGAGGGATGAAAGAAAGATTAAACCGGCGATAGCTGAAGTGTGAAAAATTGAAATTTGCCGTTGCGAAAAGGAGCCTGTTTTTACCAGTGTAGTTATGTGTAAATAAGAGGAGGAAAAGGTGCAGCCCTTTTTTATCGTTACTGAACAGGGTGTTCTCAAATTTTACTTTTTTTTGATTGAGAGAGCCGGCCGAATCGTTATTCCACTCAACATACATGGAAGCGTTGTCTGCCAATGTCCGGCCTTGCGATATCGCTTCCACTATGTTTTCGGCAATAGGAGCCGCATCTGAGTCCGGAAAGCTTTCAAGAAGCTTGTTCAAATATTCATTTGTCTGTGCCACATTGCCTGTTTGCGCGTAAGATAGTGCGTTAAGCAGAAGGAACTGAGGCATTAATCCCGATCCGGGATGTTTAACGATGAATTCTTCAAAAGCATTATGCACACTTGCGGTAACTCCTTTTTTATAAGCCTCATATGCTTTTTGATACAACTCCTCTTCAGGGTAGGTAAAAAGAGATACCCTGCTTTGGGGTGCAGGCAAGGAAGATAATGTGGTCTCCTTTTTATTTGGTTTCTCTTCTGTCAGTCCTTGATATAGTGTTTGAGAGAGATAATCACTACCTAGTTCACTGTATATCTTATAGAGCTTATAAGCCGTTGCGGTAGTGTCTTTGTTGACTTCTCTCTTAGCTAGGTTTATCCACTCTCCATGACTTTTGTGCTGTTGCTTTCCGGTAGAAAGGGCAGTCTGGTAAACTGTGGCATTCAGCAAAAGATTATAAGGGGTAGTGAGCCCTTTTACTTTTTCGAATGCTTGGTAAGCATTTTTGTTCTCGCCAAGAATTGCATAAACCTGCCCGAGAAGGAATTGCAGCCGTTTTTGCTGTTTGTGATTTTTCTCGGTACTGATTGCTCTTTTCAGGTAAGGGATAGCATTGGCGTACTCTTTTTTATGAAGCAGATAGAGTGTGTAAGTCTCTGTGAAAATAGTGTTTAAATGAGTAGGAACCGTTTTCAGCTTCAAAACATAGGCCATATTGTCTGCATCGTACGTCCTGTTCATCTCAGTGTATATACGCAACATCCAGATCTCTGTTTCAAACTTCACATCGGCATCATCCTTGTATAAGCGTATGATCTGACCGAAAACCGATAACGCCTCTTCATAGTCGCGGTTCTGCACAAAGGCTTTTCCCATAAGCAGCCAGGCATTTTTCATAAAGGGATTATACTCCTCCTGTCGAAACCACTGTAACTGCTCTTTCGAGTATCTCTTTGAGGAGATGCGGCGCGGTTTAGTTGAAATAGAGTGCTCCCGAATGGCTTTTGTGGTTTTATCAATCACGCCATCAAACGGTCCGCCTGGTGTTGTCTTCCCCTGTATTGTTTCCAAGGGGTAAAACGGGAGTAGTTTATAATAATTGTCAGATAAATTTTCCACCTGATTTGCCAGTGCTTCATTATAGGCCTGCTGTGCATTAAAAAAAACGTTGTAGCGGGTGGTTAGCTCGTGATAGGCACGTGTGACTGGGGTATTCTTTTTGGTAGAACACCCGAAAATGAGGGCTATACAGAGAGATCCCGAGATAACTATGCAGATTTTGTCTTTTAATTTCACTCACCGGTTTAAAATGAATAATTATTGCAACGCGTGTTCGATATAAGGATATTTACTTTGTTCAATATTAGTAGATTTTCGCTGGATAGCAGCGAGGAGTATATGTTTTATATCGATATGGCGTTGTTCTATGTAAATAACACTAAAAACACTGTTTTATTGTGTATGCCATATAAGTTTCTTAAAGTTTTAGGCTTTTCAATATCGAAACTTGAGATTGTCACGAAAACCCCGAAAACCGATATTAACGGATTGCAACATGCTAAAAATAAGTATGTGATTTTGTGCATTATGTGTATAAAAAACTTATCGGAGGGGACTTTTATTTAGGTTAATGTTTATTTAACAACTGACAATCGAAAAGAAAGGCTACTGAGATTCGGCAAAGCATATTCTCAGATAGTTAATGGATTAAATAGCATTTCTATGCTTATCGTGTTTTTAATTATTCCTGTTTTTGTTTTTTAAAATGAGTTTTAAGGTTCTCCCGATAAAAAATATCAAGATCAGTATAAAAATGATAAATGCTCCGGAGGGAACGTTCAGGTAATAAGAGAGAAGCAAGCCGGTAACACATCCCACAAAACTGAACAGGACAGAGAGTGAGATAATTTTTGAATAGCTTACAGTGAACAGGTTGGCGGTCATCTGCGGGACGGTGATAAGCGACATAAGCAGCACAATTCCCACAAGGCGGATGCTCAGGACAATGGTAACAGCGATAAAGAGCATCATCGTATATTCAATAAATTGGGTGGGTAGACGCCGGGTACGGGCAAATTCGGTGTCGAACGATACTGATACAATAGAATGATAAAACAGTACAAAGAAAAGCAGGAGAACAAGTGATAAAACAAACAGAGAAACAATATCGGCTCGTGTAATAGTAAGGATGTTGCCGAAAAGGTATTCCGACAGGTTAGGGGCATACCCCGGGGTAAGAAAAGTAAGTACTATTCCTATTGCCATTCCCAGCGACCAGAAGACGGCAATGGCAGAGTCTTCACGAACGTCTTGCTTGCTTGATAGCCACTGGATGCCGAAAGCTGAAAAAACAGAGAAGGCCATAGCCGACAAAACAGGAGGAAGACCAAAATAAAAACCTATTCCCAATCCCCCGAATGATGCATGTGTAATGCCGCCACTGATGAATACCAGTCGTCTTGTAACTACATAAGTACCTATGATTCCACAGGCAATGCTTGCGAAAAGGCTTCCCAAAAGTGCATTCCTGAAGAAAGCATACTGAAACAGTTCAATGATATTCATCTCTTTATTCCCTGTCAGGCATGCATTTTTTGTGCTCTAAGATCATTTACTATCATAAGCACTTCATCTTTCATCTGATCGGGAACGGAAATTCCTCTCATCTGAAGGCTTCTTATCCAGCGTGGTTTCTCCTCATCAAGAACAGAGTAGAACACCTCACGAAACTCCTCTATCTCGTTTGTGGCATATTTTGAAGAGTCGCGGTTTGAGTATTTATCAAGTTCCTCGTCGTCAAAATATTCCGGTTTCTCCTCGAAGGCAGCTATAAGGCTGTCTTTTTCGCACACTTCGTGCGCTCCGCAACAACCGCCTCCACTTAAGTCGATATAGGGGGGAGTGGCTTCCCGCTCCTTCGTATTACCCTTTTTGCGCTGTAAGCTGTTGGATACAGCAAGTGCTATGATGAAAAAAACTATGATGCCGGCAAAAACAAATAAACTTTGCATAATCAGTTACCTTTCTTCTATTCTAAATCCTGCATATTTTAAATCTTCCCAGAAATTGGGATACGATTTGGAAACCACATTTGGGTCATTAATAATCAGTGTGTCTAAAATGATTGCACCCGGAGCAAAGGACATAGCCATACGATGGTCATCGTAGGTGTCTATAGACGGCTCTTTTACGGGAGAACATCGCGTTCCGTCCCATTCAAGCATGCCTATTTCAGTTTCATTAAGCAGATATCCAAGCTTTTCCAACTCATTGATCAATGCCTGCACACGATCAGTCTCTTTGATCTTCAGGCTCTGGATACCTGAGAAAAGAAATGGTATACCCATAAAACAACAGGTAGCCGCAAAAGTTTGTGCTAGATCAGGTTCATTTACAAAGTCGTGAAAAAATTTTCTCGTTTTTCTCTTTGAATTACGAATGATAATACCATCCGAAACAAAATCAGTTGTTACACCCAGGTCGCCGAAAAGATTAGCCACATTGGCATCGCCCTGGAGACTCTTTTTCTTCAGCCCATTCAGCTTTACCTCAGAACCTGGAAGCAGGGAAACCATTTCATACCAATAGGAAGCAGCGGTCCAGTCTGCCTCCACCACATGCTCAATTGGCTTGTAGGCTTGGTGCTTGACTGTTATATCATTACCATCCCACTTGGCATGAACGCCACATTTCTCCATCATGTTCAGAGTAAGGTCGATATAAGGCCTGGAGACTATTTCTTTCTCGATATGCATGGTCAGTCCCTTTTCCATCAGAGGGGCAACCATAAGTAGTGCCGATATGAATTGAGAACTGATATTTCCGGAGAGATACACTTCGCCACCCTTGAGTTTTCGCCCCTTTATCTTGAGAGGTGGAAATCCCTCTTTCTCGAGATATTCAATCTCTGCTCCCAGCGCTATGAGAGTCTCTACAAGAGGATGAATGGGGCGCTCATGCATTCTTTTTGACCCCTTTACGATCCATTCGCCCTCCATCCCCGCTAGAAAAGCAGTCAGAAACCTCATTGCGGTGCCGGCCCCCTTAACGTCGAACACGTTGGAGTCGGAGTTGAAAGCATCTATAAGCACTTGCGTGTCTTCGCAATCGGAAAGATTCCTGATAGGATTATCGCTCAAACTCAATGCATTGAGAATAAGAGCTCTGTTGCTCATGCTCTTAGAAGAGGGGAGCTGTACTGTGACCCGGATTGAGCCGGGTGGAAACAATTTATATTGTAATTGCATCTCTGTGCGACTTTTATCACTGATATATAATACAAAAATAATACTTTAAAACGAAGGTTCAGCTGTTTCTTTTCGCTTTTACGTTGTTTAAATTCATTTAATTAATTTTTCCGCCTTGTGAAATATTGGCAATCGGTTGTTGATGTTATTTACACTCTTCTGCTTTGAATATTGTTTTGACCTTGCATCTCTTTTCTGCATCTCTTTTCACTATGAATACCACTATCCCGGTTTTCGTCATACTCTGTTTATCTTACTTTCTACATTCAATGCCTTGAGTCTCCTCTGAAAATCTATTTTAATATCAATTGCCAAAAAGGTATTTATATTATAAATAATTATTTTTGATATTTTAGGTTTAGGGCGCAATATAATGCTTTCTCAATTGTTTAATATCCTGTCCAGATATACATATTCTGTCTTACATTCTCCATTCAACACCTTGTTTGGTGTCCTTTATCTCCACGCCTGCGGCTTTCAGTTCGTCACGTATCTTATCTGAAGTAGCCCAGTCTTTGTTTTCACGGGCAGTCTCTCTTATATCAAGAATCAACTTCATAAGATTGTCAATCACATTACTTCCTGCCACGCTTTTTGACTCATCCACCAACCCTAATACTTCAAAAACAAAGGTGTGCATAACCCTTTTCAGTGCTGCCAGATCATCGGCAGTGAGAGATTCTGTTTTATCGTACGCTGAGTTGATAATACGTACTCCATCGAACAGATGGGCAATCAGCACGGGGCTGTTAAAGTCGTCGTTCATGGCAGCGTAGCATCTGTCTTCCAGATCGGCGATGTTTACCGAAGAGGAGGGTGAAGGCTCTATCTTCTCTATTGTTGAGAAGCTCTCCATCAATTTTTTATATCCTTTTTCTGATGCCTGAAGAGCCTCGTTGGAGAAATCGAGTGTGCTCCGGTAATGAGACTGAGCCATAAAGAAACGTACGGTCATGGGTGAATAACCTCTTTCCAGCAATGGATGGCTACCGGTGAACAGCTCCCTTGGCAAAAAACCGTTTCCCGCCGTTTTGGACATACGTGTACCATTTACGGTGAGCATATTGGTGTGAACCCAGTACTTTACAGGCTCAGTGTGATTGCAGGCTACCGATTGAGCAATCTCATTGGTGTGGTGAGTTGCCTGAAGGTCCATTCCGCCACCATGAATATCGAACGAAGTACCTAAGTATTTGGTGCTCATGGCTGAACATTCGATATGCCAGCCCGGGAAACCCTGGCCCCATGGTGAAGGCCACTGCATAAGAGTTTCCGGATTTGCTTTTATCCATAGTGCAAAATCAAGCCTTCCCCGTTTTTCATCCTGTCCGCTCAGTTCGCGAGTACCTTCCAGCAGATCTTCCAGTTTTCTGTTTGTAAGCATTCCGTAGTCGTGGTGACGGCTGTATTTTTCTACGTCGAAGTAGACTGATCCGTTCACCTCATAAGCAAACCCTGCAGCCATAATCTCTTTTATCATCTCTACCTGCTCAATGATATGTCCGGTGGCGGTGGGCTCAATATTTGGCGGAAGAGTGTTGAAGAGTGAGAGTACTTCATGAAATCCGATGGTGTACTTTTGTACAATCTCCATCGGCTCAAGTTGTTCTATCCTGGCCCTTTTGGCAAATTTATCCTCTCCTTCATCACGGTCGCCTTCAAGATGCCCCGCATCTGTAATATTGCGTACATAGCGCACTCTGTATCCGAGGTGAAGCAGATATCTGTATATCATATCGAAAGAGATGAATGTACGGCAGTTCCCAAGGTGGATATCACTATACACAGTGGGGCCGCATACATACATACCCACGAGAGGAGGATGCAGTGGCTTAAAAACTTCTTTTGTCCTGCTTAATGTGTTGTAGATTACCAAACTTTTTGCTTTTTCTTCGTTCATTTTACCGGCTAGTTTTTTAAAAAGGCAAAATTACAAATTTAAGCGGTAATAACGGCATTTGGTATAAAAAAGGAAAAAAAGTCTTCTGTAACCGGTGTTGTTTTGCGTTTTTTATTACTTTTGCGATTTATTTTTGTTTAACTCATCAAAACAACTACAGTATGTTCAGGAAGATCTTTCTTTCCCTTGCAATCCTTTCTGTTGCGGTTGTGATTGAGGCGCAGAATCTACAACTGCATTTCGATCCCCGCCATTCATTTTACGGCGATGAAGTTGCCCCTGTCAATTATCTTACGGCTACATTTGAAATGTTTAAACCCGACCGGTGGGGGAATACTTTTATGTTTGTGGACTTTGATTTTAGTTTCGATAAAAGGAACCCGGGATTGGTTTATGCAGAGATAGCCCGTGAATTTAAGATAGGCGATTTTCCGCTTTTTCCCCATATAGAATATAATGGGGGCCTGGGACTGGTAAAAGGTACAGGTATTGGCTTTTCCATTCCTGCTGCTTATCTGGGAGGTTTGGGATACCCCTTTCAGTTGGGTAATTTCCACATGAACACATACGTGGCATACAAGCTGAATTCGTTTCAGGAGGTGAGTCACGACGCACAGTGGACCTTTACATGGAACTCGTTGCTGGCTGATAGCAAGCTTTCGCTTTCCGGATTTTTCGACTTGTGGTCCGAGAACAAAGACCGTACAGGTGTTGAATCGGGGAAAAGGCTGGTTTTGCTGAGCGAACCGCAGATATGGTACAATGTCACTCCCAATTTTTCTGTTGGGAGCGAAGTGGAGATAAGCTACAATTTTGTGCGACTTGAGAATTTTTATGCCATCCCAACGCTGGCAACTAAATGGACTTTCTGAAGTTTAATATAAGAATCTATGTTGGAAAAATTATTTAAGCTAAAAGCACACAAGACGACTGTTCGTACCGAGATTGTGGCGGGGATCATAACTTTTCTCACCATGTCTTATATTTTAATAGTGAACCCAAATATCCTGAGCGCATCGGGTATGGACAAGGCAGCACTTTTTACGGCAACGGCATTAGCTAGCGTACTGGGAACCATGTTTATGGCGTTCATCCCTAATCTGCCGGTGGCACAGGCACCCGGTATGGGGCTTAACTCTTTCTTCGCCTTTTCAGTAGTGTTAGGGCTCGGCTATTCTTGGCAGATGGCCCTTACTGCAGTTTTTATAGAAGGGATTATTTTTGTTATCCTCACGTTCTTTAATGTGCGGGAACTGATAGTGAAGAGTATTCCGGGTTCAATCAAAAATGCTATTCCAGTAGGAATAGGCCTTTTCATTACCTTTCTTGGGCTGCAGAACGCGGGATTGATTGTGAAAGATGAAAACACCATGCTAACCCTTGGGGCGATGTCTAACCCCCATATATGGGTCGCTTCGGCGGGACTTATACTTACAGCGGTATTGTATCATAAAAAAGTACACGGGGCGTTCCTTATAGGGATTATTGTCGCTACAATTTTTGCAGGCTTGCTGGGACTGGTCCACCTGCCCGAAGGAGGCATTGTTGCTCTCCCTCCCGATATATCACCAATCTTTATGAAGTTTGAATGGCACAATATCTTTACACCCGATATGCTGATCGTAGTGTTTACATTCCTTTTTGTAAATCTCTTCGATACCATTGGAACCCTTTTGGGAGTTGCTTCTAAGATTGGGCTTACTGACAACGAAGGGAGCTTTCCGCAAATTAAACGTGCCCTTTTTGCCGATGCTCTTGGCACAACCTTTGGTGCTGTTCTGGGAACAAGTACAGTTACCTCATACGTTGAGAGTGCTTCTGGCGTAGCTGTGGGAGGACGCACCGGGCTGACCGCTCTCTCCACGGCTGTAATGTTTGCACTGGCGTTGTTTCTCGCCCCGCTGTTCCTAATGGTTCCTGCCTCAGCTACTGCTCCAGCGCTTATACTGGTTGGGCTGTTCATGATAACTTCAGTTGTAAAGATCAATTTCCATGATATGACAGAAGCCCTGCCGGCTTTCCTTACCATTGTGATGATGCCTTTTGCTTTCAGTATTGCCCAGGGTATCGTGTTCGGCATGCTATCTTTTGTCTTCCTGAAAGCGCTGAGCGGAAAATTCAGGCAGATCTCCACGACCATGTGGGTGATATTTGTGTTGTTTATTGTGAAGATGGTATTGGATGCGATGAATGTGCTATAAATAACTATTAATGAAAGTAAGTCCTGTAAAATTCGTTTTACCGGGACTTACTTTTTATTTTTGCAGAAAACGGTAGTTAGGTACAGGCTTCATCTGGTATCTTTTTTTAATGGAAAAACCGATTAATAAAGTTTTTGAATGATGATAGATTTGTTTTTAAAGTTTCTTAAATTTGGCGTGGTAGGATTGTCGGGTACGGTGATCGATTTTTTCTTTACATGGATGTGCAAGGAGAAGTTAAAGTGGAATAAATTTCTTTCCAATTCAATCGGTTTTATGCTGGCAGCCACATCCAACTATGTTTTGAACAGAATCTGGACATTTGAAAGCGAAAATCCTGATGTGGGACTTGAATATTTATCTTTTTTCCTAGTTTCGGTGATTGGCCTAGGATTGAATAACCTGTTTCTTTATCTACTTCACGAAAAGGGGAAGATAAACTTCTACATATCTAAAGCTATCGCTACTGCATTCGTAACCCTGTGGAACTTCGTTGCAAACTATTTCTTCACCTTTAATAAATGCTAAAGCATTTTCATTTGCTTTTTACAGATGAAATAATTACTTTTGCGCTCTGAATCAATTAATAATAAGTAATACTAACACTGACAATATTTTATGGCAACAACTGCTGATTTCAGGAACGGGATGTGCATCGATTTGGATGGGCAGTATTTTTTTATTGTGGAATTTCTGCATGTGAAACCAGGTAAAGGGGCAGCTTTCGTTCGTACAAAACTTAAAAATGTGACTACCGGACGCGTGCTTGAAAAGACATTCAACTCGGGGGTAAGGGTGGATGAGGTACGTATAGAACGTCGCCCTTTTCAGTATCTCTACCGCGACGATATGGGATATAATTTCATGAATACCGAAACATTTGAGCAAATACCCATCCCTGAAGAGCAGATTGAAGGAGTGCAGTTCTTAAAAGAAGGTGATATAGTGGATGTGCAGATCCATGCCGAAAGCGGGACTATTCTTACAGCAGAAATGCCTCTGCATGTTGTGCTTGAGGTTACCTATACCGAGCCAGGAATAAAAGGCGATACCGCAACAAACGCCTTGAAGCCTGCAACCGTTGAAACAGGTGCTGAGGTGCGTGTGCCACTTTTTGTAAACACAGGTGAAAAAATAAAAGTTGATACACGAAACGGATCCTATGTGGAACGTGTGAGAGAGTGATTCTTAGTAAACATTTAAATAACTTCGTATTAGAGAGGACGAACATGAAAGAAAATGTCCGTCCTCTTTTGTTTTAAAACTGCCGTCCCCTTCCCATTATGATTTTTATTCGTACATTTGTTCTGTTACAATCCGGAAATATAATAACATGAACAGGTTAAGTATCAAACAGTGGGCAGAGGAAGATCGTCCAAGGGAAAAATTAGTGATGAAAGGGGTATCGGCGCTCTCCGATTCAGAGCTACTTGCTATATTGATTGGCTCTGGTAATGACAGGGAGAGTGCGGTAGAACTGAGTAAACGAATTCTGCTTAAAGCCGACAACGATTTGAATAATCTTGCCCGTATGAGTGTGGCCGACCTGGTGCGGAACTTCCGTGGAATAGGTGAAGCCAAGGCAGTTACAGTTATCTCGGCTCTCGAATTGGGGAGGCGAAGGAAAAATACGGATATCTCCGACAGAAGAAAAATAGTATCATCACGCGATGCACATGAACATTTCTTTCCAATTCTTTCCGATCTGAACCATGAAGAGACGTGGGCTTTGCTTACAGACCGGTCAAACAAGGTACTTACCACAATGCAGGTCAGCAGGGGAGGTATTTCGGGGACCGTTGTGGATATCCGTCTGATTCTTCGAGAGGCGCTAAATCATTATGCATCAGGTATAATACTTGGGCATAATCATCCCTCCGGGAATTGCCGTCCTAGCCCTCAGGATACTCATATTTCAAAAAAGCTGAAAGATGCTGCTCAATTGATGGATATCATGCTGTTGGATCATATTATAGTATGCGGGGAAACTTATTTCAGTTATGCAGATGAAGGAATTATCTGATTAAAGAAACAATTTGCCCGGAATTCGGTTTAATAATAAAAAATGAATTATGAACGAAAAGATACAGGCGATACAAGATAAAATAGTGGTGATGCTCCGTACGGTGTATGATCCCGAAATTCCCGTGAATATCTATGATCTGGGTATGATCTACGATGTGGATGTAGATGATGATAGCAATGTAACAATAGAAATGACATTTACATCGCCCGCTTGTCCGGCTGCAGATTTTATCCTTATGGATGTGCAGTTGAAAGTTGAATCGATACAGGAGGTGAAAAAGGTGGACATCAATCTTACCTTCGATCCGCCGTGGGATCGTTCGATGATGAGTGAAGAGGCTCTTCTGGAGCTGGGAATGATGTAATCTGGTGTGGAAATTTGCAGAATCATTAACAGTGGATAAAAAGATATATTTCCTCGCTGATGCCCATTTAGGATCAAAATCGCATAACGATTCCTTTGAGACGGAACGGAAGCTGTGTCGTTGGCTTGATTTCGCAAGACAGGATGCCCAGGCGATTTATCTGATGGGTGATATATTTGACTACTGGTATGAATACAGGTATGTTGTACCTAAAGGGTTTACTCGTGTTTTGGGAAAGCTGGCAGAGGTGACCGATTCAGGGGTGGAGGTCCATTTTTTTATTGGGAACCACGATATATGGTTAACCGACTACCTTTCAGAAGAGTGTGGGCTAATTCTGCATTTCGAACCTTTTATAACCGAAATAGAAGGAAAGAAATTTTTTCTTGCTCACGGCGATGGGCTGGGGGATAACTCCAGGTCGTTTCGCCTGCTTAGAAAAGTGTTCCACAGCAAATTCCTCAGGAGATGTTTTTCGGCTATTCACCCAAGGTGGACCATACCGATGGCACATGCCTGGTCGAATAGCAGCCGCCTCTACGGCGGAGTGCAGCCCTACCTGGGCGAGGAAAAGGAGAATCTTGTCAACTTTGCAAAACAGAAACTGAGTGAAGTTCCTGATATTGATTACTTTATTTTCGGACACCGCCATATATTGCTTGAACTGCCCATAGCAGAGAGCTCTAAAGTAATTATGCTTGGGGACTGGATAACATACTTCTCCTATGCAGTATTCAACGGGAAAACCTTAAGGCTAGAGAGGTACGACTCTTAAATATCAGTTTTATCCTTTTTAACTGATGTACCGAGATTTACGAAGCTATATCCCCGGTAAACATATAATGGGCCTTCGCACATGGCGAACTTCAATTCATGCAGTGTAATTTTAGGGATGCAAAATTTTTTTGAAAAAATCCCATATTACAATACCTGCAGCAACCGACACATTGAGAGAGTGCTTGGTGCCATATTGCGGGATCTCGATACACCCGTCCGAAGCATCGATAACTGATTGTTGCACACCGTAAACTTCGTGTCCGAAGACAACAGCATATTTTTTGTTTTTGTCCAACTCCGTTGATTCCAATGAGAGACTGTTCTCAGCCTGCTCAACGGAGAAGATTGTATAGCCTTCAGATCGCAGTTGCTGAACGGCCGATAATGTTTTTTCAAAATAGCGCCACTTTACTGAGTCTTCGGAACCGAGAGCAGTCTTGTGGATTTCGGCATCGGGTGGTGTTGCGGTTATACCGCAAAGTAATATCTCCTTGACTCTGAAAGCATCGCTTGTGCGAAAAACAGAACCTATATTGTTCCTGCTGCGTACGTTATCAAGTACTATTACCAGGGGAATTTTCTCAGCAGCCTGAAACTCCTCAATACTTATACGATTCAGCTCTTCAACCTTAAGTTTTCGTCTTTTCATTTTACTAAACATCAGATTTATTCATTATCATGCTGTTGTTTTCAATCATCTCAAACATCTCTATCGTATCAATCCGTCATTTCCAACACTCGATAGCCTTTTCGTAGATAAACATTCGCACGCATCCTCCTGTTATTTCAAATGGTCTTTCCAAATACTCAGTTACCTTTTCAAAGGCCAAAGAGGCATAAATAAAGTAAACAGAGAAGGTATTTCTCAATATTAAATCACTTTTTCCCATCGCGTTTTATAACAGCCCTTATAACAAACCATGCATGATGAAGCAAGGTTGACAGGTGGCCGTAATATTTCACCATGATACGGTACCGTTCTCTTAGAGATGCTTTACGGTTGGCAGTAGTCATTCCTTCGTTAAGATAGTTGATGAGCGTACTGCGAGTGTTGTAAATTGATGCAGCCTTTTTCATCATTCGAATGCACCAGTCGAAATCGGAGGAGAATCGGTATGAAATATCGTAAGGCTCAAAGAGTATCCGTTTCACAAAAAATGCCTGATGACACACTACCATTCCCATTTTGAAACTCTTCCAAGAGAGTCTGTCAGGAGCTTTCAGCCGGCGCATATGTAAAAATTCACCCTCTCCATTTACAATGGCAGTCTCTCCGTAGAGAATATCGGGAGAAGCCTTCTCCTTAAAAGATTGCATCATTTTTTCTACCGTTTCCTTTTCAAAAAAGGTATCACCGGCGTTCAGAAAACAGATATAATCGCCCGATGCCATTGCTACAGCCTTGTTCATTGCGTCGTATAATCCTTTATCCGGCTCGCTCATCCATTTCATCTTCTCATTTGAATATCGACTGATGAGCATCGGTGTATCGTCTTTTGACGCTCCATCTACAATCACGTGCTCAATGTTATGATATGTTTGCTCCTGAACGCTTTTCAGTGTTCGTTCCAGAGTCATTTCGGCATTGAAGGTAACAGTTATGACAGAAAGTTTAAGCATGATATATATCGATGTACTGTTGTGCTATCAGTGATTCATTGTAATCTTTAAGTGCTTTTTTGCGTGCGTTGGATGATAGTGTTGCGTAATCGGCCTTATAAAGAGTCCATAATATCCCGTTTGCCAGGTCTCCGGCGTCTTTGTATTTGGCTACGTAACCGTTTTCACCGTGTAAGATCATCTCGGGAATACCACCTGTATTGAACCCTACACAGGGTGTTCCGCATGCCATTGCCTCCATGAGGGTATTGGGCAGGTTCTCCTGTAACGATGGTGTTACAAACAGATCGGCAGCGTTATAGGCATCAACCATTTTATTAGGCGGAATAAGTCCCAAGTCAATAGCAGGGAGCGAAAGCTTTTCCTCCAATTCTTCACCGTTGCCGCCGGCAATGATGAACAGTATGTTGTTGTGATTCTTTGCAAGTATTCGGCTTGCCTCGAGCAGACAGTGAATCCCTTTTCTGGGATCAGATGCTTTTACTGCTGCAAACAGCACAATTTTCCTGTCAACGGGCAGATTGAGCCTTTTGAGCGCTTCAAATTTGTTTTTTTGGCAATACTCATCAGTATTTATGGGATTAGGTATGGATACTACCGTATGTCCTTGCGTTAGCGGACTTCTGATTGCAAGTTCTTTGAGCCAGTTGCTGCAGGCCACAAAAGTGATTTTCCCATTTCCGTAGATGGCTTGTTTTTTCAGAAAAATACTGTGTGACAGATCTTCAGGCGATGCTGATACTAAATAGGGGCACAAACCGCATGACCTCTCGTAGTTAATGCAAGTAACCGCATGGTGGCAGATTCCGGTGAACGGCCACATATCGTGCATTGTCCACACCACCTTTTTGCCGGAGGCAATGATCTTTTCAATTTCATTTACGGATAGCATCCCTTGATTAATCCAATGCAGATGAATAACATCGGCCTCCCTGAATAAGGGTAGCTCTGTAATTGAGCAGCCAGTGTTGGCGATAGAAACGTCGAATAAGTTTTCTTTTGAGAAACGGTTTTGTAAAAAAATCGCTCCCCGTTCAAAATAAAAATTCCATCTGCTTTTGAGTTGGTTGCCAACCACAAACACATCAGGGTCATTTGACCTTTTATCCCGGACAAGCATTTTAACATTTTCTCCACCGGAATTTAGTGCTCTCATTAGCCTGAATGCTGCCAAAGCTGCCCCGCCGTAAATGTCTGATGTGCTTACAATGAGAATGTTCATATGTTATCTACTTCTCAGAAAACGGTTAATCCTTCCCTTTAACTTTGCCCAAACAGAGTTTTTTCTTCTGTAATATTTACCGATTGCTTTTTTTACAGCTCTGTTTTCTCTGATTACTCCGATCTCTGTCTTTAAATCATCTTTATGGAGACTGGTCGAATAAACGATGTTCCTTCCGCTATGTCTTCCACTTCCGTCAAATCCAATGTTTTGAACGAGTGATTTTCCTGCATTGAGTGAAAGAACGTTGTTCAGGAACAGTGAAGCGTACCAGCGGATAGCCCAGGAGTCGTTTTTCCCTTTAACCTGCCTTTTCAGCATACGTGTATATGGGTAATTTCCATTGAAATCGAACGCTTTTGTTAGTCTCTTCTTTTTCAGTGACAATAACAGAGCTTCCCCGTCAGGGTTAAACATCTGCCAAGCTCTTTTCCAGGTTGCCCATCCCCAGCTGCCTGTCCATCTTATTAAAAAGACATCCGGCAGGTCGGGCAAAGGGAAACAGAATCCCTGTATATGACCTATCCTCTCTTCATCTTTGAATCTCTCAAGCGTTTCGTTCATAAACGTCAGAAAATATGGAGATGTAACAATATCGTCTTCAAGAACAATTACTCTGCCATATTCGTTTACAATCCTGGTAACACCGTCGATAATATTTCTTGCCAGGCCCTGGTTAAACTTGTTTTCAATAATATGAATCTCCTTGAAGCCTTCTATTGAGTGTATAAGTTCACGTACCTTCAGCACCTCACTCTTATCGGAGTTGTCTTTATAACCGTCAGAAAAAATATATAGCACGCTCTGGCTGCTTAACTTGTTGTTGAGCAATGCCTCTAATGTTTGCCGGGTATGGGAAGGACGGTTATATGTGAAGAGTATGACAGGGGCAGGGTTCATAGGCTAAAAATCTATTTTGTTCGACAGCACATTTCGTTCTAGCACATGTAGCGCAACGTGGCGCCTCACTTCTATACCTCTCTGCGAAAGCTGTCTCTCTACTGTTTCATAAGCCAGTGTTGGATTATTATTGTCGCCGCTCAGATGGCAGAGCCAGATATTGCGCAGCTCCGATGAATAGTTGTTAGCTAGGAATTCGGCAGTTTCACGGTTGCTGAGATGTCCTTCTCCTGATGTGATCCGGCGTTTCAGATGATAGGGATAGCAGCCGTTACGGAGCATCTCCTCATCATAATTGCTTTCAATAACCAAGTGGTTTGCTTTGCAGATATAGTATGCTACCTCATCGGTTATGGCACCTACATCGGTAACCAGAGTAAGCTTGTTGTTGCCGAATTCAAAAAAATAGCCTGCATTATCGATACTATCGTGTGGCACGTTGAAAGCAGTAATGCGGAAATCTTCAATCTGAAAAGGGTTCCCTTTTTTAATATATTTTGATGACCCGTTGAGGCTGTGGCGTATAAGTGGACTGTTTGATATGCCTCTGTGCACCTCACGGGTTGCATACACCGGGATATGCAGTTTCTCTCCCAGGTATCCGGCCGATTTTATATGATCGTAGTGATCGTGAGTTATCAGAACTGCCATAATAGATGATAGATCAACTCCGTTTTCGGCAAGTCGCTTTCTGATAACGCGGGGCCCTATACCGGCATCTATAAGGATGCCGTAACGGCTGTTACCCAGATAGTAGCAATTGCCGCAACTCCCGCTGCTCAGGCTGAAAAATGAGAATCGTTCCAATTGAAAAAGTTCGTATTGCATAGTTGAATACAAAGATAAAGTAAATAAATCAATACCGGCATCTCTTTATGGGCAGCTTATAATTTGCTTTTTATCTTCTCGTGTGATATCTTGCCTATTTCAGCAGCTGTCTCTGAGTAAGAACTGCGATGTGATCCAAATATTTTTTGTGTACGTGATAAGGAGTATAGTTCCACTAAAGCATCCTCTATCCCTTCGGGGGTAGATCGTGAAGTGGGTTTCCAGTCCGTTATTATTCGATCTCCGAAAATGCTTGTAAGCTTCTTTTTTTCTTCCGTAGAATCCGATGCTACGTAGAAACGTACGTCACTTTCACTTTCTATCTCTTTTTTCATCCGCTGGATAAACAATTCAGTAGGACTTTCTCTGATGGAGTTAATGTTATCTGTGCGGCGGATATGTACCCCAACAGTATAGTTTGTAAAATTTTTGCACCTTTCATTTATCCGTTCCTGCAACCAGGGTACAGGAATAAAAGAGTTGAATCTGAACTTAGATTCGCCTGGATAGAATAGCACGCATGCTGACAGATAAGTTTTTTTATTTGATAACACCCATTGACGGAAGTCGAAATTCATGCTTACCCTTTGTGTTACATCATCTTCATACAGGCAGTTATTGAAAGCAGCTTTTTCAAAAATAAATGGAATAAAAAGGTTTTTCCTACGGGGACGGTCATACAGTATGTAATCCGATAATACAGCGTTGCGCAATCTTAAATTTGGTATGTCAATTGATTGGAATAATTGTTCAAAAGAGCAGTTCAGTCCTTTGTCTTTGAACCATATCGCCGTAGCTTGTATATTCGTACCTCTTATTAAAGCTATAATTGATTCGATAGCTTTCATGCGGTTTGCAAGTCCCCCGTATGGTACAAGTGTTACATATGATTTCATTTCAATTAACTAACGGATATCTATAAAGTTATTCCTCATTTGCAGATATTGGCATGCCGGCTTACGTTTGGTTGCAACGCTTGTTTATTCAAAAGTTTGCTGAGACAGCCTTATTACTGTTTGGTTATAGCTTTCAATCATCTTTCTCACCACATCTTCGGCGTGGATAATCTGTTTGATCTGTGAAGCTATCTGCCCAATCTCTAGCTCGCCTTCGTTGAGATCACCTTCAAAAATACCTTTTTTGGAACGACCCCTGCCAAGGAGTTGCCGTAATTCGTCCTCTGTGGCCCCCCTGTCTTCCATCTCCTGAACCTGACGGTAAAAGTCGTTTTTAATTATGCGTGTGGGACTTACTTTCTTGAGTGAAAGCATGGTATCGCCCTCATCCAAGGTGATGCACTTTTCTTTGAATGCATCGCTGGCAGAGCTCTCATAAGTAAGGGCGAAGCGTGTACCTGACTGCACCCCTTCTGCACCCAGAGCAAATGCTGCAGCCATCGCCTCTCCGGAGGCAATACCACCGGCGGCAATAAGCGGCAGATCAACTGCACCCCTTACCTGTGGTATTAAAGTAAGTGTGGTGGTCTCTTCGCGGCCGTTGTGGCCACCTGCTTCAAACCCTTCGGCAACTATGGCATCAACACCTGCAGCAGCGGATTTTTGGGCAAACAGGGAGCTTGAGACAACATGCGCTACTTTTATTCCCCTGGCTTTCAGTACCGGGGTCCACGTTTTTGGATTTCCAGCGGAAGTGAAAACTACAGGTACTCCCTCTTCCATCACTATCTTTATAATCTCTTCTATCTGGGGATACATCAGCGGGACATTCACCCCAAAGGGTTTTTCAGTTGCTGCCTTGCATTTTTTAATATGCTCCCGCAGCGTGACAGGATGCATTGATCCCGCTCCAATCAATCCCAAAGCACCGGCATTGCTAACTGCTGAAGCCAGCCTCCACCCGCTGCACCATACCATGCCGGCCTGTACAATAGGGTAGCGTATGCCAAATAGGGCTGATATCCTGTTACTGTTCATTTTTTTGTTTATTGTGCAAAGATAGCTTTTGCTTATCAATTTTATCTAATCATAATCCAAATTTTAATTTACTATCTGCTTCTTAAGAATATTTTTAGTAGCTTTGTAAGCTGTTGCCTGATGTCTCTGATAAGGCAATGAATAAGTAAAATTGTAAATGAATCGCTGACATTATGAATGTCCTTCTTCTTGGTTCCGGTGGTCGTGAGCATGCTTTAGCGTGGAAAATACGCAAAAGCGGCTATCTGAATAATCTTTATATTGCTCCTGGTAATGCAGGCACTGCAATGCTGGGGACAAATGTTTCTATTAGCGTTACTGATTTTGAAGCGATGAAGCAATTCTCGCTCGACAATGATGTTGATATGATTGTGGTCGGTCCTGAAGACCCTTTGGTACAAGGTATTTACGATTTTTTTCATGACGATGAAGATATTTGTCATATTGCCGTAATAGGCCCTTCAAAAAAGGGGGCACAGCTGGAAGGGAGCAAGGATTTTGCCAAAGATTTCATGATTCGCCACAATATCCCCACGGCAATTTATAAAACTGTCACTCTTGAAAATATTGTAGAGGGAAACACCTTTCTAGAATCACTTCCTTCACCCTACGTGTTAAAAGCTGACGGATTGGCTGCAGGTAAGGGTGTACTTATTATTGATGAACTTAATGAAGCAAAGAGGATGCTTTGGGAGATGCTTAACGGGAAGTTCGGCAAGGCAAGCAGCAAGGTAGTGATAGAGGAGTTCCTGTCTGGTATAGAGTGTTCGGTTTTTGTGTTGACCGATGGAAACTCATACAAGATATTTCCTGTTGCAAAAGATTATAAGCGTGTTGGAGAAGGTAATACCGGCTTGAATACCGGCGGCATGGGTGCCGTATCGCCTGTCCCCTTTGCAGATAAAGAATTCATGGAAAAAGTGCGCATTAGCATTGTTGAACCTACCATAAAAGGATTACAAAAAGAGAAGATCGAATATAAAGGATTTATTTTCCTGGGACTGATTAAGATAGGAGAAGACCCAAAAGTGATTGAATACAATGTGCGTATGGGTGATCCGGAATCGGAAGTGGTGATGCCGCTTGTCAAGTCCGACCTTTTAGAACTGTTTATCAGTGTGGCAACCGAGACGCTTGATAGCAAAACGCTGGAGGTTGACGGTCGTTTTGCAACAACCGTTATGATGGTTTCAGGGGGTTACCCAGAAGCCTATGAAAAAGGTAAAAAGATTGACGGTCTTGAAAATATTCAGGATAGTATTGTGTTTCATGCAGGAACAAAAATTCAGGGCAACGATGTGGTTACTGCAGGCGGCCGCGTGTTGGCAGTTACCTCTTATGGCAACACAATGGATGAAGCATTAAAAACATCCTACAAGAACATTGAAAAAATAAGATTCGAAGAGAGTTATTTCAGAAAAGATATAGGGTTCGATCTTCGCATCCCGTAAACAATCAATCCTCATGCACAGTGTTGTAAGGAGATTCAGGTCAGTAATAGTCGAGGGACGCTTCATCCCTGTGCTCACTTCAATATGTGTGATAGGTATGCGTGCCGCAATGTTTTATTGGGGAAACAGGGCACAAGCCTCTTTTATCGACGATAGCCATCTTTGGAGATATTTTGAACATTTGTTTGATGATCCGTTTACATCGTTTTTCGTTTCCACTCTCTCTGTTTTTCTTATTGCATCAATAATTGCCACTATGAATGGCAGGTTTAACCTTATCCGTTCACGTTCAAATCTTCCCTTTGTTGTTCCTCTTTTTTTGTTAAGCCTCCATCCATGTTTTCTTGTGATGAACGGCAACTATATCGCCATCGTGTTTGTCCTGCTGGCATTTTTTCCTCTACTGAGATCTTATCAAAAGTCAAGTTCATACCTCTATTCCTTTCGTGCAGGGGTGTTAATAGCTGCAGCTTCATTGTTCCAGATCTACGCGCTTATGCTGATACCTCTATGGTGGAAAGGGGAACGGACAATGCGCGGCCCTCAGTTCCGTTCGCTCTTGTCATCGCTTTTCGGTGTTTCACTAATATATCTATCTGTTTTTTCTCTCTATTTTCTTTTCGATGATATTCCCGGTTTCGTTCAGCCTTTTTTAGCTTTTGCTTTATTTTCGCTTCCCGGGATTCCAGCTTTTTCCGTTTCGGAGTGGGTGGCTGTGATTATTACCGGCCTGTTTTTTGTGTCGAACATGATTTTTAGTATAAATACCTACTCAAGAGATAAAGTGCTAACAATTAGCTTTATGCAGTTTGTGGTATTCCTCACCGTATTTATGTTATTATTGCAGATTGTTTACTGGAGCCGGAACATATTCTTTCTAACTCTTGTCGTGCCTCTAATATCTTATCTGAATGCATACTTCTACACTAGGACTGTTTCCAAGTCAGCTATATATATGGCATATTTCATTATAGTGGTGATGACCTGTTTTTACCTTTCTCATTTTTCCTTTTTTGCTGATCTTTTAGTTAAACAATATCATGTTTTCAGGTGTTAAATATATAGGTTTCATGTGATTATTTTATTTTTTGCATTAAACCCGCGTAAAAATATTCTCTTGCCTGAGATTAGTTTTTTCGCTAGCAGCATTGATATACGGTGCTGTTTTGGCTTTAACTCAGAAAGATCTTTCAAATAATTAAGGAGGTGAAAAATGACAAAATTGCTACGCTATGTAATAGTTGTGCTTTTTGTCCTGCTTGTTTTTCAGGCATGCGGAAGCACACAGACAGCCGCCGATAAAGAGATGCGGGCAGCAGAGATAAAAAATGCGGTGGAGATACCTCACTTTACTTTTGAAGCCACTTATGCCTATCCTAACAGATTTATGTCGGTTTACCTTTCTCCCTATTATGATGTAAAAGTCACTCCCGATACTGTAAAGGCATATCTGCCATATTATGGACGGGCATACCGGGCACTCATGGATCCGCGGGAAGGTGGTTTTAACTTCACAAGTACCGATTTTTCGTACCAGGTCGCTCAGGGAAAGAAAAAAGGGAATTGGATTGCTCAAATTTCCATTTTAGATTTGGACAGGGCTGTGACATTTAGCTTTGATATCTGGGAGAACGGTACAGCACGTCTCGATGTGAGTGATGTAAACAGAGAACATATCTCATTTCTGGGAAATATTGAAACAGCAAATAAGAGATAAGTCCCGACCATGAAGTCTTTCATTGCATTATTACAAAAAAATCCACGGTAAAGTGGATTTTTTTGTTCAACAACCTGGATTAAATTCCATTGCCGTTTATAATTTCTCAGCAAGCATCTTTGGCAGATAAAAAGTATCGTTTTTATCGATGTAAACCACTACTGAGCCTATATCGAATGGTTTTCCGTTAAGGTTTGCCACCGATGAAAAAGCCTTCACTTCAAGACTGTTCTTCCCTTTTTTTACTCGTAACAAAGGAAAGTCAGGATCTTTTTTATCAATAGAGTAATTAAGTCCTGAAAACAACTCCGAATGTTTTACAAAAATCCGGTCTGTAAGCTCTTGCAACGATGTTTCCAGACCCGATACCTTCTGAAGATATTCGTTTACCTGTGTGTTCATCAGGTGCCCTCCAGGTACATCACCCTGTGGGTGATAGGCTGCAAGAAGTACTTCTTCTCCGGTATGGCCTCCTGTGGTGAAACCAAAACAGGTGCGTGAATTTAAAATATTCCCAATATTATGCGCCAGATTGTTGCCTGTGCCCACCTTTGTATAATCGGCTTCTTTGTAGTTCTTGGAAGAGAGCAGCGTTTCTAACTCCTCGTCCGTAATGTCTATACTGGTATATTTCTTAAAAACAGCTTTAATATTTTCAGGTTTCGTATCTGCCAGGATTGATTCCAAACCATTGGTGCTAAGTTTATATTTTGATACTGCTCCAAATAATTTTTCAATTGAAAGCTTATCATATCCGGGGCAGTCTTTCCTGCCTATTGAGAAGCCGCTGTTCCCGTGATCGGGAAGAATTACCACAGCTGTATTTCCATCGTTTATAGCAAATTCAATCACTTTGCCTGCAGCTTCGTCAAAAGCAAGAAATTCGTCAATCATAGCAGCAGGGTCATTGGCGTGTGCTGCCCAGTCCACCTGACTCCCTTCTACCATAAGGAAAAAACCGTTATCATTTTTTGATAGTAGTTCAATAGCTTTTTCTGTCATTTCTGCAAGGCTTGGTATCTTATCAGTGTTTCTGTCGATGTTGTAAGGCAGAGCCTTGTCACCAAACAATGCCCAAACCTTTCCGTCTCCCTTATAGTTAAGAAGTGAATTTTTATCATCCTGAATAAGTGTGGTCCCGTTGTTGGACAAATGTTGTTTGATGTCATCCGTAAGAATTCCGTTTCCACCTCCAAACATCACGTCTAAATTCTGATATGCCATTTGAGCTGCAAGGGCTTTATAATTGCTTCGTTTATAATGATGTGCCGAAAAGTCGGCAGGAGTTGCATGCGGGAATTCACAGGTTACTACCAGTCCGGCTGCTTTTTTCTTTTCAATTTTAGACGCTTCAAGTATTGTTGCCGCCGGCTGCCAGGTTCTTGATTCGTCAACCGGGAAAATGTCGTTATCCGATTTTTCCGGATAAATTGCTACATTACCCGATTGCTGCAAGATTCCTGTGGCATATGTTGAGCTTGTAGGTGCAGAGTCGCCTATGGGCGCGTTGGATGAAAAAGTTGTAACGGTCCCGGTGAGATAGGGGTCAATGTGAAGCGACTCGCCCTGATTGTTATAGTATTTGAACCATCTTGCTGCGGAATACACACCTATGGAGGTGCCGTCAGGGATCATAACGATTAAGTTTTTTACTGGTCTTACTTCCTGTGCAAAAAGTGTAAGGGAAATAAGTAATAAGCAAAACAAAAGATGTAATTTTCTCATTATATTGATTTTTTTTATTTAATCTAACCGTCCAAAGGTAGTAAATTCTTCTTATGTTATTATAAGGATTACATAATAATTAGACCTGTAAACAGTCATCATTGTGCGGAAGTGTTTGAATTTACTTATATTTGTGGTTTTAAAAAATTGAATGATGAGTAATAGAAAACCCCTGATCCTTGTCACCAACGATGATGGATATCAGGCTAAAGGAATTGTTTCGCTTACTTCAGCGATGAAAGGTTTGGGAGAGATTGTTGTTTTTGCACCCGATTCACCCCGCTCGGGCATGTCGAGTGCTATCTCTACTTCAACACCGCTTCGTGCAAGAGTATTTCACAAAGAAGAGGATCTTACAGCATACATGTGTAACGGAACGCCGGCAGACTGTGTGAAGCTTGCACTCAACGAGTTCATGGACAGAAAACCCGATTTGCTTGTCTCAGGAATCAATCACGGCTCAAATGCCGGCATCAGTGTGCTCTATTCAGGAACTATGGGGGCAGCAATTGAAGGTTGTATTTTTGATGTACCTTCAATAGGTTTCTCGCTTTGTGATTTTACGCCCGACGCGGATTTTTCAATTACGGCAAATGTTGCTCGCAAGCTTGCAAAAAAAGTTCTTGAAGTTAGGCTTCCCAGAGGGATCTGTTTGAATGTCAATGTTCCTGCGGGCAACATTAAAGGGATTAGAATGACAACCCAGACACAAGGGAAATGGGTGAATGAGTATCACCGGTCGAAAGATGGCATGGGAAGAGATGTCTTCTGGATGACCGGTAATTTTGAAAATTGGGAAGAGGAAAACAATAATAACGATGAGTGGGCACTTGCGAACGGTTATGCAGCAGTAGTCCCGGTCAAAATAGATATGACAGCTCACAATTTTCTTCCCGAGTTGAACGAGTGGCGATTATAAAATAAAAAACATGAAATATTATCTTGTGGCAGGAGAAGCATCAGGCGATTTGCATGCATCGAACCTGATGCAGTCGCTCAAAAAACTTGACGATGAGGCTCAATTTCGTTTCTTCGGAGGTGATCTTATGCAGTCAAAAGGTGGGACACTTGTAAGACATTACCGCGATATGGCATATATGGGTATAATTCCTGTTGTTATGAACTCTCGCACTATTCTCAAAAATCTAGCTTACTGCAAGAGAGATATTTCAGAATACAGTCCCGATGTGGTTATTCTGGTAGATTATCCGGGATTCAACCTGAAAATAGCCAGGTATGCAAAAGGAGTTCTTGGAATTCCTGTTTATTATTATATATCACCAAAAGTTTGGGCATGGAAAGAGTACAGGATAAGATTGTTAAAAAAATATGTTGATGAGATGCTCTCCATCCTGCCGTTTGAAGTCGATTTTTACCAAAAACATCAATATAAAGTCCGTTATGTTGGTAATCCAACGTTAGATGCTATTGCGGCAAGAAGCCATAAAGATGAGGTTTTCAACGATTTCATCACTGTCAATAACCTCGAGAACAAGCCTGTTATTGCTCTTCTGGCCGGAAGCCGCAAACAGGAGATCGCGGGCAATTTACCTTCTATGCTACAGGCGGTAGCGGGTTTTGCTGATGGTTACCAGTTTATTGTAGCCGGTGCCCCAGGAATAGATCCACAATTTTATGAAGATTTCACCACCTCTTTCCCTCCTGCAACCGTGCTTTTCAATCAAACTTATCGCATTCTGGCACAATCGGATGCGGCGTTGGTGACATCGGGGACAGCCACCCTTGAGACTGCTTTGCTTGGAGTGCCCCAAGTGGTATGTTACCGCATGGCAATGCCCAGGCTATCTTATTGGGGATTCAGACATCTTCTTCACACACCTTATATTTCGCTGGTTAACCTGATATGCGGACATGAGGTTGTAAAAGAATTATTTGCAATTAACTTTACGGAAGACAATATTCGCAAAGAGTTGCATCAGATTCTTCATGTGCAGAGCTACAGGCAGAATATGCTTAATAATTACAAAAATATGAAACAGGTTCTGGGTGGGCCCGGTGCATCTGACAGAGCTGCGGAGATAATTTTTAGCAGCAATAAATAAATATTCTTCCAAGCTTTCAATTTTTTAATAAGCAGCCGGTACCGGGAGGCTTTGGAGTTTTTTTAAATAAATATCTTGCGACTGATATAAGGAAAGAGTTTTAAGGCGTTAACAAGCATTTAGTGGGGGTTCCAACAATTAAGCATAATTTTTAAGGGCTTTTATGAAGTCTCCTTAATAAAATAACCCCCTCCTGTTCTTTTTTTACCTCTTTTTTATTTCCTTTGCATGTCACATTTACATGTCAATTTTGAAGGATAAGTAGAATAGGGAGGTAACAAGTATGCAATTCAGCATCTATGCGACTATTCAATTATCCACAGACCTGAATGATTAAAAGAAAAATTTTATGAAAGTCGGTATTCTTACTTCAGGCGGAGATGCTCCAGGCATTAACGCTACAATACGTGGTGTAGGTAAAACAGTCATCAATAATTACGGTATGCAGGTAATAGGTATCTTGAATGGATTTTCAGGATTGTTGCATAAAGATATTGTAGAACTTACCGACCCGTCGTTGTCCGGTATCCTTAATATGGGTGGTACAATTTTAGGGACTGCGCGTGAAAAGGTATTTCGCAAGATGATTACCTCTCCCGACGAGAAGGACAGGGAGCAGATAAAAAATGCCTATCACGAGCTGGGGCTCGATTGTCTGGTATGCATTGGAGGAAACGGCACCCAACGAACAACATGGATGCTTTCGGAGCTTGGATTAAATGTGGTGGGGATACCAAAAACCATTGATAACGATGTGTACGGCACTGATATAACCTTCGGTTTTGATACGGCGGTAAATATTGCTACCGAGGCTATCGACAGGCTACACTCCACAGCCAGTTCTCACCGTCGCGTTATGGTGATTGAGCTGATGGGGCATCACGCTGGGTGGATTACCCTTTATGCAGGAATGGCAGGGGGTGCGGATATAATTCTTATACCCGAACTGGGATATAATATGAAGGCAATAATAGAAAAAATCAACAAACGGATGGAGATGGGGAAAGCTTATTCTATTGTTGCTGTTGCAGAGGGTGTGGAAGTGCCAGTGAGAGAACGGCCAGCTACATATTTCGCCCGTGAAATTGAGGAGCATACCGGTTTCGAGACACGTGAAACAGTGCTTGGATATATACAGAGAGGCGGATCACCTTCGCCTTATGACAGAAATCTTGGTACGTTGCTGGGGGGACATGCTGCGGAACTGATCCATGAAGGGAAGTTTGGGAGAATGGTGGCAAAGCTGGGAAACAGCATCTCCGATATACCTTTGTCAGAAATTGCAGGAAAGCTTCGACTGGTAACACCCGACACTGACCTGGTTGTCCATGGTAAGCGCATGGGTATCTCTTTTGGTACTTTATAGGGTAAGCGTTGCACGCACCACATTCTGAAGACTGTCAGTACAGATGATTTTTTTAGCTGCCTTAATTCTGTTCAGGACATTACTCCTGTGTTATTTCGTTTTGAGCTGATAAGTTATTTTGTTGAGTTTTGGCGATGGCTTCCTGCAGGCTGTCGCTTTCTCTAAGTTTTTTGATGGCCACCTTGGCTGCCATCTGATGCGACTCTTTCTTTGAATATCCTTTTCCCGAACCAATCTCAGCTCCTGCAACCTTTACACATGAAATAAAAACAGGGTTGTTTTGGGTATCATACAGCGATTCTGTGACCTCAAAACAGACATCCACCTTGTTTTTTTGTCCCCATTCAATTAGGCGTGATTTGAAATCGACTTCACTCTTTAGTACCTTTTCAATGTTCAGATGCTCCTTTATAAGTGTTTCGTATACAAATTTCTTGGCTACCCTGTAGCCCTGATCAAGGTAGATGGCGCCAATTAGAGCCTCGAGAGCATCTCCATATATGTTAGTGTTGTGTGCCAGGTTTCGGGTAGATGATACAATCTTCTTGTCAAGTCCTAATTCTACTGCCAACTTGTTAAGTGTCTCTCTTTGTACAATACGTGAGCGAGTGCTTGTAAGAAATCCCTCCTTTTTGTGTTCGAATTTTTTATAGAGAATATCTGCAACGATAGCATCGAGAATGGCGTCTCCCAAAAATTCAAGTCGCTCATTGTTCACCCATCTCCCTTTTTTGGAGCGTACGGAAGAGGAACGGTGAGTCATAGCTTCCCTGTAGAGATCAATCCTGTCAGGATAGAACCCAAGTACATTGTAATATGAAAGATAAGGCTCTTTCCCAATATGAGGGAGAGCCTTGATCCTTTTTACGAGTCTTCTTAACACATTATTTGCTGTATTGCTTGAGAATTACACTTGCGTTGTGTCCCCCAAAGCCAAAAGTGTTAGATAACGCAGCTCTTATCTCCCTTTTTTGAGCTTTGTTGAATGTAAAATTAAGATTATAGTCAATTTCCGGATCGTCATCCCCTTCTTCATGGTTGATGGTGGGGGGGACAATCTGATCCCTGATTGCCAGGATACTAAGCATTGCTTCAAGTGCGCCTGCTCCTCCCAGCAAATGGCCTGTCATCGATTTTGTAGAGCTGATATTCAGTTTATAGCTATGTTCACCGAATACTTCGAGAATAGCTTTTACCTCTGATATATCTCCAACAGTTGTAGATGTTCCATGTACGTTTACGTAATCGATATCTTCGGGCTTCATTCCGGCATCTTCCAGTGCATTACGCATAACTAACTTTGCTCCCAATCCTTCAGGATGTGAAGCGGTTATATGGTATGCATCGGCAGACATACCTCCACCGGCCACCTCCGCGTAAATGTTTGCTCCACGGGCTATTGCATGCTCCAGCTCTTCCAGGATGAGTGCTGACCCTCCCTCGCCGATAACAAACCCGTCACGGCTCGCACTGAACGGGCGTGATGCTGTTTCCGGAGAGTCGTTTCGTGTAGACAGAGCATGCATTGAATTGAATCCGCCCACGGCAGACGGGCTGATGGTCGATTCAGCACCACCGGTAACGATCACATTTGCCTTACCAAGACGAATGAGGTTGAAAGCATCCACGATGGCATTTGTTGATGAAGCGCAAGCGGATACGGTTGCATAGTTCGGACCTCTCAGTCCGTAAATCATAGAGATATGCCCAGCTGCGATATCCGCTATCATTTTCGGAATGAAAAAGGGGTTGAACCGTGGTCCTTTCTCCTTATTGATATAATAGTCACCTACCTCGTCTTCAAATGTTCTTATTCCTCCGATCCCCGCAGAAAATATTACCCCAATACGGCTTGTATCTTCTTTCTCCAGGTCAAGTCCGGAATTTTCCATCGCCTCTTTGGCTGCCTTGATCGCAAGTTGGGCATATCTGTCATATTTTCTTGCTTCCTTGCGGTCAAAAAGATCGCTGGGGTTGAAATCTTTTACTTCGCAGGCAAACTGCGTTTTAAAAAGCGATGCATCAAAATGAGTAATAGGCCTGGAACCACTCTTACCCGCTAAGGCATTTTCCCACGTTGTCTTAACGTCGTTACCCAGCGGAGTAATTGCTCCCAAGCCTGTTACTACTACTCTTTTTAACTCCATGAATAGAATGGATTATTTCGCGTGTTGTTCTACATAAGAAACTGCGTCGCCAACAGTAGAGATTTTTTCTGCCTGATCGTCTGGAATTGAGATATTGAATTCCTTTTCAAATTCCATGATCAATTCTACTGTGTCAAGTGAGTCGGCTCCCAAATCATTGGTAAAGCTTGCTGTTTCTGTTACTTCAGCTTCTTCAACACCTAATTTGTCGACAATAATCGATTTTACTCTTTGTGCTACTTCAGACATAACTTTCGATATTAATTAATAAATTAAAAATTTTATTCTTAAATTTGCGATGCAAAGTAACGCATTTTTTCTCTAATTGTGCAAACTTTTGTCTATTAAAATCAAAATAAGTGCACAAATCACGTTTTTTTGTGCAAAAAACATCCGTTTTATGACTCGTATTTCTATTTTTGCGTCGGGTAACGGCAGTAATGCTGAAAATATTGTCCGTTATTTTTCCGATAGTGACGATATTGTGGTTTCACTAATTATCTCTAATAAAAGAGATGCTTATGTGCACGAGCGTGCCAGGCATCTGGGTATCCCCTCTTTTACATTCAGCAAGCCTGAATTTGATGACGGCCTGCTTGTTCTCGACACTCTTCGTGAATACAATATCGATTTTATTGTACTTGCCGGGTTTCTCCTGAAATTGTCGCAACCTCTTCTTGACAGTTATCCTGAACGAATAGTTAACATTCATCCTGCTCTTCTGCCAAGGCACGGAGGAAAAGGAATGTATGGCGACAGGGTGCATCGTGCTGTGGTTGATTCAGGTGATAAGGAGTCGGGAATCACAATACATTATGTAAATGAAAATTATGATGAAGGTAGCATCATCTATCAGGCAACCTGTGAAGTAAATAAAGAGGATACGCCTGATGATATTGCCCGGAAAGTTCATGTTCTGGAGTATACTCACTATCCGCGGGTGGTTGAAGAGGTGGTAAAAAAAATAGCAAGCGGAGAGTCGCAGATAAAAAAATAAGTAGTACCTTTGTATCCCGTTTTGCGGCTGTGGCGTAATTGGTAGCCGCGCTAGACTTAGGATCTAGTGACGAGAGTCGTGGGGGTTCGAGTCCCTTCAGCCGCACATTAAAGCTCCTTTCAGGGAAACCCGAGGGGAGTTTTTTTATTCTTCAAGGTTACTTAAAGCGCAGATGTAAAAGCTTTTACTTTATTTCTTCAGTAATATTATTCCTATTAGTTTCCTCCGATAAGTCTTTTATGTCCAAAATATACGGGAACATATTCTGAAATTCAGTGTTTTACAATCCGTTAAATTGGTTTTATGGTTTTTGAATCAGACTCATCATATCAATCTTAAGCAGCTGAGTTATAAATGAAGTTAAAGTGCTATTCCGGGAGTTTTTAAAATTTTACGATAAGCCCTATTGTTGGTAATACTGTTCCTCTGAAAGAGTCGAGCGTGCGAAGCAACTGCCGCTTCCCTGGATCATTCGGATCGTCCATTATCTTCCCCTCAGTATCTTTATTGGTATAGATGGGCGTATTCTCAGAACGGAAGTTATATACATTTTGTACATCGGCATAAACATTCAGCATCAACCACTGAAAATAGAACTCCTTGTCGATACGAATATCCAGCTGATGAGAATCTTTTAAACGCAATGTGTTGAATTTCTTATAATCGATATAAGCCTGACTGGTGATGCTCCATGCCTCTTTGTCGGTCGACAGGTTCCAGTCGATGGGAGAATAGGGTGCCCCACCCACATATCGCCACCGTGCTGCAATATACCAGCTTTTGCCGAAACGGTAGCCCCCCGTAATATTCAATATTGACTTTGTTTCCCATGATGAAGGGATATAGAGGCCTTTACTATTGCTGAATTCGCTTCTGAAAAGGGTAAAGGTAGAGGTTAGATCTACATTTCCCAACGACATAACCCTGGCTAGAAACTCTACACCGTATGCTCTTCCCTTGCCTTCGGAAATCACCTCTTCGTCTCCCACCTGGCCGTATTCGGTGCCCTTGCTGGCAATGCTTATTCCATCGGCTACAGAAATCGGATAGCGGTTATATTGCTTGTAAAACCCTTCTACCGTAAACCGTATCATTTCCTGGGGATTATATTCAAAACCTGCAACTACCTGATCTGAAAGAATATATCGAACACTTTCATTTCTGTTTGCAAATGTTCCGTTACTGTTTTTAAATCCCATAGTCGTATAGGAAGGTTGCATAACATAACGTCCAATGTTTGTGTTCAGGTTCAATCTTTCGGATAAGGCATATGATATCGAAAAGCGGGGCGAAAGTTGATTAAAAGGGTTTCTCATATTATCGTTGAATGTGTTTCCTGCCGTATTGAGTCCTAGAGAGAGCCTAAGCTTTCCGTCTATATAATCGTCGGAAAGCTGTACGAAAGCCTGATAAGCAAACAGGTTGAGTTTAGTTTGATAATCAAAATCGCGAGTTGTTCCGTCAATAAAGATCTTCCTGTAAGTATAATTGGTATATCGGGTATGCTTTACTCCTCCACCAAACTGCAGTTTTACAGGAAATGCAGGGTAACTGCGCTCAAAGCGCAGTTTATTTTCTGCTTCATCGGAGCGATAATCGGAACTCTTAGGTTTGGATTCATCGTTTTCAGGATATTTGTAATTACTGTTTCGCAGCATGTTGCGACTGAGTACCCAAGTGTCAAAATAGTTGTCGGAGAAGTGCTTGTAAACGGTCCCTAAAGCATAATTCCATTGTTTGTAAACGGGAAGATAGCTTAACAGATACTGTTGCGACTCGGTACCGGTCTTTTGCAAATCGGTGTTGAGTGTCATGTTATCGATAGCGCCGAGGCCAATAAACGTGAGTTCGTTCTTGAGGCCGACAGAGTACTTATATTTAATTTGAAAATCGTTGTATGTAGGTAAAAAGGGAAGTCCTATCGCTTTGAAAAGCAATTGAAGGTAGGATTGTCTGGCTGAAATGATAAAAGTGGATTTCTTACCTGCTGGGCCGTCAAGGGTAAGAGCTGCATCCGAAGCTCCGACTGAAATCTTGCTATGCAGACGGTCTTTGCTGCCATCTTTCTGACGTATTTCCATCACTGAGCTTAATGCATTGGGGCGAGCAGCAGGGAATGCTCCGGTGTAGAAGCTGATTTCGCGAACAAAATCGGGATTGATGATTCCGACTACACCTCCAGAAGCTCCCTGGGTGGAGAAATGATTGATCACCGGTATCTCTATGCCATCAAGGTAAAAGACATTTTCCGAGGGGCCTCCACCACGGACAATCAGGTCGTTACGGTTTGGGTCGGTTGCGCCCACGCCGGGCAATGTCTGCACTATTTTAGATACATCGCGGTTGGCACCGGCGCTTTTTTCAATCTGTTGTACTCCGATAGTTACCACCGACAATGGGCTTTCGATACGCTTTGCCGTGATCCTGGGCATTATCTCCACACCCTGAAGCTGGATAGATGCCTCCCTAACCTCAATATCTATATACGAAGTTTGATTTCCCTGTACCTGTATTTCCGGTGAGATTGTCTTTTCAAAGCCCACCATAGTCACGATAAGTTTTTTGAACCCGGGATCAATACCTGTAAGCCGGAAATTGCCGTCAATATCTGAATTTGATCCAATGGTAGTACCCTCAATCTGAATAGTAGCAAATTCAAGCGGTTCGTTTGTTTTGGCATTGTAAACGCGACCCTGGATATTTCCTTTCTGGCCATAAGACAAAACGCTTATGAGTAAGAAAATAAAAATGAAAAACTTTTTCATAAAAGTTTCACAATATGATTTTTAAAAAAAGATATTGGTGAGAATTTATACCTGAAATAAACATAATTTATTTGCTTTTGTTCAACATGAAGTAATGTTTTTTTCATTGAAAATTTTTCATTCATTCTTCGAATGCATCACGATTGCAGCAAAATAGTTCACTAACGTTAGACTATTTCTCGCTATGGCATAGTCCAAATAAACTTGTCCTCTGCTCATTTAGCTTAACGAAATAGTTCACTAACGTTTTCACGGTACCATACGGGTTCTTTGAAATTGCCGGACAACTTTTGGTGAGTAATGCAAATTTCCTGACGAAAGAGCTATTTTCCGGGATTGACTAAGCGGTTCTTTTCAGATAACGGAGTTAGTGTATGCAGCTGCCGGCGGGAGTCAGGCAAATGTGATATCCTATATTTAACAGAGAATTCAATTAATGAGAATTACTCTTTTTTTGGTGGCATTACCCTGTTTGATATATCACATCCTTTGCAACCGCCGCAGTAGGGGTTGTCTCTCTTTTCAACAAAGAGATTATATATTGAGCGTATAAGCTTAACCGCAACCGCAATACCTGTTATAATAACTATAAGTAGTTGTAGGTCCATCTCCTTGAAACAAATTTTGTGATGTTAGATAAATATTTTTTAAATCTCTTCCCTAAAAGTCTCTTTCATTATAATCGGGCCAAAACAGATGTTTGTATTCAATAATATGTAATCAATTTTATATTTTGGGTTTTAGGAGCTGACTCTTATTTTTAAACAAAAAGATTTCCTGCCTGATGCACCACAAAGGCAACAAGCCACGCCAGGCCGGTGGAATAAAGTACGCTGAAGAGAGCCCATCTCCAAGAGTGAGACTCTTCCTTAATAGCCACGATTGTGGCAATGCAGGGGAAGTAGATCAACACGAAAAGGAGAAAACCAATGGTCACGAGATTAGTGAAAACTGGTGCCCCTCCCGGATAGGTTTCTGCTTGCAGCCGCTCCTGCAACGAATGCTGATTGTTACTATCGCCGGTGTAGAGTACTCCCATTGTGCTGACAACGATCTCTTTGGCAGCCATCCCTGAAAGCAGGCTGACTGATATTTTCCAATCAAACCCAAGGGGACGCATCACAGGCTCAATAAATTTTCCGATCCTTCCTATGTATGAGTTTTCCTGATGAGAGGTGTTACGGGCATGATCAATCACGGCTGTCATCTGCTTTTTCTCGTCGCTGCTGATTTCATTCTTGTCATATTGTACACCTATCTGCACTATATCTCTGTCGAACAAATTGTCTCTCTCCTTGTCTTGTGGAAAGTATCCCAGAAACCATATCAGGATGGATGCGATGAGAATTGGTCCTCCCATTTTACGGAGATACTGGCTTGAACGATCCCACATATGTGTGAGAATTGATTTTTTAGTCGGCATTCTGTAGGGAGGCAGCTCCATAACAAACGGAGTCTCTTCCTCTTTGAACAGTGTATTCCGGAACATTCGGGCTGTCAGAGCTGCTATCGCAATACCAAAAATATACAATCCCAGCATTACAATGCTGCCCCGGGAAGGGAAAAATGCTCCAACAAAGAGTATATATACTGGTAAGCGGGCGCTACACGACATGAACGGAACAATGAACATGGTTATCATCCGGCTACTGCGGCTTTCGATAGTACGTGTAGCCATGATAGCCGGAACGTTACAACCAAATCCCATGATTAACGGAATAAACGATTTCCCATGCAGCCCTATCTTGTGCATAAGCTTATCCATGATAAAGGCTGCACGTGCCATATAACCAGAATCTTCCATAAAAGCAATAAAGAGGTACAATATTACGATATTGGGAAGAAACACGATAACTCCACCCACACCCCCGATAATACCATCAACAATCAAAGCTTTCAGAGGCCCTTCAGCCATATTGTTTCTGATGAGGTTACCCAGTTGGGCCACCAGCCATTCGATCCACTCCATTGGATAGCCCCCCAGACGGAACGTAGCCTCAAACATGACCCAGAGAAAGAGAAAGAATAGTGGGAAGCCAAGATACCTGTGGGTAAGTATGGAGTCTAGCAGTTTTGTTTTATCTGTCTTTTGACCTTTCTCCGTGAGCGTTTCCTGCAGCCCACCAGCGATAAAGCCATAGCGGGCATTGGTGAATGCCGACTCCGGGTCTTCGCGGAGAAGTTTCCCGATATATGCTTGTTCCTTATCTCTACGTGCAAATATCTGTTCATTCAGGGGGAGTTCCCTGGTACGCCTTTCTACCTCGTGGTCGCCTTCAAGCATCTTGATGCATATATACCGTTGAGGTATTCCCCATCCGGAAATATTGCAGTTTTTTATTTCACGCTCCATGATGCTGATCGATTTTTCCAATACCCTGCCGTAGGGGATCTGTACATAATTGTGTACCTCCTCATTGTGTACTGCAATAACCTTCTCAAGCAGTTGCGGAATCCCTTCTCCCCTCTTGCCGACGGTAGGTACAACTGGAATATTGATAAGTGAAGAGAACTTTTCATAATCGAATTTGCGGCCGCTCTGTTCCAGTTCGTCGTACATGTTCAGGGCTATAACCATGGGGACTTCCAGATCTATCAGTTCGGTGGTGAGATAGAGATTCCTCTCCAGCGCGGAAGCTGACACCACATTCACAATTACGTCAGGCTTCTCATCCAGTAGATATTTTCTTGCATATAACTCTTCAGGTGAATATGCAGATAGAGAATAGGTGCCGGGAAGATCTACCAGCGTAAATGAATATCCGTTATGCCTTAATTTCCCCTCCTTGGAATTAATTGTTACACCACTGTAATTACCAACATGTTCGTGAGCGCCCGATGCGAGGTTGAAGATGGAGGTCTTTCCCGAGTTGGGGTTTCCCAGCAAGGCAACCTTGATGTTTTTCTTGTTCAGGCAGTTATCCCTTCTCCGGTGACGCTTCCTATGCCCCTTCCCTGTGCCATTGCAAGGTAGCTCTCCTGTTAAGGCCAGTTCATCTTTGGTGTAACCATTGTTCCTGACATCCTCTTTTAGCATGGAGATTTCTATCATCACTGCTTCGCTGCGGCGCAATGAAACATCGTACTCCATGATCTCATATTTGATGGGATCCCTTAAAGGAGCGTTCAGAATTGACTTTACCTCTTCTCCACGAACGAACCCCATTTCGAGAATACGTTTTCTGAAAGCCCCACTACCATTTACTTTTATGATGTATGCTTTTTGTCCTGTCTGAAGTTCTGAAAGACGCATAGATGAATAAACTCCCTGATTAGCCTGCAAAGGTAAGATTTTTCTCTGTATTATTTATATTAATTATAAATAATAACATTTGGGCTGTTCTAGGTTGTTCTCAGTATATTATTTAAAAGTTTAAAAATAATCAGTTTATAATAGATCAGTAAACTACAATATAGCTTGGATTACAGGATAGAAAAGATACGCTGAGAGAGGAGGCAGAGCGAGATGAGTCTTTAACGGCAGAAGACTCCGGCGAGAGGGTGCATCTTAAGGTATGGGCGACCGGGTATGACTGGGAAATGTTTTGCTTTATCGTTTTTCGATGCCGTTTTTTCTTTGTATTTTTGTCTGCTTAAGAATAAAACAGATAGTAATCAAAACAAATATAACCAATTATTTATGGCAAATAAACCATTCAAATATCAGCCGCCTTTCCCCATGTCGAAGGACCAAACGGAGTATTATCTGCTCACTAAGGAGCATGTTTCAGTATCTGAATTCGAAGGGAAGGAGATTCTGAAAGTATCGAAAGAGGGATTGACGCTGTTGGCTCAGACTGCTTTTCGTGATGTAGAGTTTCTGCTTCGTTCCGAACATCAGGAACAGGTAGCAAAAATTCTGTCCGATCCCGAAGCGAGTGAAAACGACAAGTTCGTGGCTCTTACATTCCTGCGCAATGCGGAGATATCCGCAAAGGGAATTCTCCCTTTCTGCCAGGACACAGGCACGGCCATTATCATGGGTAAAAAAGGTCAACGGGTATGGACTGAAGGCAATGATGAAGAAGCCCTTTCACTGGGTGTTTACAACACCTTTGTTAACGAGAATCTGCGTTACTCGCAAAATGCGCCGTTGAATATGTATGATGAAGTGAATACTGGAACAAACCTCCCCGCACAGATTGACCTGTATGCTGTTGATGGAGATGAATATAATTTCCTTTGTATTGCAAAGGGAGGAGGTTCGGCCAATAAGACCTATCTTTATCAGGAGACGAAAGCTCTGTTGACCCCCGGGAAACTTGAGGATTTCCTTATTGATAAGATGAAATCGCTGGGTACCGCTGCATGTCCTCCCTATCACCTGGCCTTCGTTATCGGTGGTACCTCAGCCGAAGCCAATCTGAAAACGGTGAAGATGGCCTCAGCTAAATACTACGATAACCTTCCTTCGGAAGGGAATGAGCTCGGCCAGGCTTTCCGTGATCATGAGCTGGAAGAGAGACTGAAGAGGGCTTCGGAAAAGCTTGGATTGGGTGCACAGTTTGGAGGGAAATATTTTGCACACGATGTGCGGGTGATCCGCCTGCCGCGTCACGGCGCCTCCTGCCCGGTTGGAATGGGTGTTTCCTGTTCGGCTGACCGTAACATAAAGGCGAAGATCAACCGCGATGGTATTTGGATTGAGAAGCTTGAAGATAATCCTACTCGCCTTATTCCTGAGGAATACCGTGAAGCAGGGGAAGCTGGAGGTGTTAAGATAGATTTAAACCGGCCTATGAAAGAGATACTGGCTGAGTTGTCAAAATATCCGGTCTCCACCCGGTTGTCGTTGAACGGTACCATCATTGTTGGGCGCGATATTGCCCATGCAAAGCTCAAAGAACGTATCGACCTTGGCGAGGGACTGCCTCAATACATAAAAGATCATCCTATCTACTATGCCGGGCCCGCAAAGACCCCCAAAGGATATGCCTCAGGCTCAATGGGACCTACAACGGCAGGGCGCATGGACTCCTACGTTGATCTGTTTCAGTCGAACGGTGGCAGCATGATAATGCTGGCAAAAGGTAATCGAAGCCAGCAGGTTACCGATGCATGTAAAAAGCACGGTGGTTTTTACCTCGGGAGCATAGGTGGACCTGCTGCAATTCTAGCGCAGAACAGTATCAAAAGCCTCGAATGCATTGAATACCCGGAGTTAGGCATGGAGGCGATATGGAAGATAGAGGTGGAAGATTTCCCGGCATTTATACTGGTGGATGATAAGGGTAATGATTTCTTCCAGGTGGTGACGCAGCCAAATTGTTTATTTGGATAACCATAATGTCAATTTTGAAGTTTATTGATTTGATATTTGCCAAAGTATTGATTCACATTACAAGTAAAAAAATATGAAGAAAACGTTTATTATATTGATTGCTCTTTTTTTAGGTTTATCGGCTATAGAATCACAGACCCGGACCAGCATCACTCTGGAAAATGGGTGGAGATTTACCCGGGAGGATAATCCGAGGTCATCTGAAACCGATTTTAGCGACAGTGAATGGCAATCGGTCAGAGTACCCCACGATTGGGCTACTTACGGCCCGTTCAGCAAAGAAAATGATATTCACAGGATGGCTATCGTTCAGGATGGACAAACAAAGGCCATAGAACATTACGGCCGTACCGGCGGGCTTCCTTTTGTTGGAGTGGGGTGGTACAGAAACACTTTTACTATTCCCGGTTTTTCCAACGATAGGCGCGTAACCATCCAGTTCGATGGTGCCATGAGCAACGCCCGTGTTTTTGTAAACGGGAAAGAGGCGGGTGTCTGGCCTAATGGTTACAATACGTTTTACTTCGATATTACAGATCTTTTAAACAGTGATGGGAAAAACAATACACTGGCTGTTCGCTTAGAGAACTTCGAAGAGCAATCCCGCTGGTATCCGGGAGCTGGGCTCTATCGGAACGTACACCTTATTACAACTCACAAGACTCATATTCCTGTTTGGGGAACCTATGTAACTACACCCGAAGTAAATGAAGCATTTGCGAAGGTTAATGTGAAGACGAAAGTGGATTGCGCAGAAGGGCTTTCCGATATAAACTTTCTCAGGCTGAAGACCTCGATCCTCGACCCTGCCGGGAAGTTAGTGGCTGAGTCGGAAGATGAATTTACCAAATTCGATGGGGATGAGATGGAGCAGTCACTTATAGTAGAGAATCCGCTGTTGTGGGATATCAGGCAGCCCAACCTTTACAAGGTATATTCAGAGCTGATTATGGTTGAAAGAAAGGTGAAAACAGAAGAGAATAAAACTACTACTGAGGAGTTGGCATATCCTGTAGATGAATTTACTACTTCTTTCGGCATTCGTAGTGTTGAGGTGGTTGCTGATAAAGGGTTCTTTCTCAATGGTAGAAAGGTGAAATTTCAAGGCGCATGCATGCACCATGATTTGGGGCCGCTCGGTGGCGCAGTGAACGAAGCGGCGATACGTCGTCAGATTGGCATCTTGCAGGATATGGGTGTAAACGCCATCCGTACCTCGCACAACATGCCCTCTCCTGAATATGTTCGTATTGCTGATGAGATGGGGATGATGCTGATGGTTGAGACCTTTGATGAATGGGCTATACCTAAGGTAAAGAATGGGTATAACCGCTATTTCAAGGATTGGGCAGAGAAGGATGTGGTCAATGTATTGCATCATTACCGTAACAACCCCAGCGTGGTAATGTGGTGTATAGGTAATGAGGTGGAAGAGCAGAGCAACCCGCAGGGTGCTAAGGTGGCCCGTTACCTTCAGGATATATGTCACCGGGAAGACCCCACCCGTCCTGTTACCAATGGTATGGACCGCCCCGATCATGTATTCAGCAACCATATGGCTGCTATCATGGATGTTCCTGGTTTCAACTACCGCTCATTTCGTTATCAGGAAGCATATGAGAAATTGCCGCAGCAGATAGTGCTTGGCAGTGAGACCACCTCCACGCTTAGTTCACGCGGGGTTTACAAGTTCCCGGTGGAGCGGAAGGCGATGGTTATGTATGACGATCATCAGGCCTCTTCCTACGACCTTGAGCATGCCGGCTGGTCAAACCTGCCGGAGGATGACTTTATACAGCATGAGGAATTGCCCTATACCATCGGTGAGTTTATATGGACCGGGTTCGACTATCTGGGCGAACCCACGCCCTATTATAGCAACTGGCCCAGCCACAGTTCCCTCTTCGGGGCGGTGGACCTGGCAGGTATTCCAAAGGATCGCTTCTACCTCTACCGAAGCCACTGGAACAAAGAGGCTGAAACACTCCATATCCTTCCCCACTGGAACTGGGAGGGCCGTGAGGGCGAGGTAACACCGGTATTCGTCTATACCAATTATCCCTCGGCAGAGTTGTTTATCAACGGCAAGAGCCAGGGTGTACGGAAAAAAGATCTCTCCGTTCCGCTCAAAGGGAGCTACAGCTCAGAAGCACAGAAAGGGCTGGAACGGCAGAAGCGCTACCGGTTGATGTGGATGGATACCCGGTATGAGCCGGGAACGGTGAAGGTGGTTGCATATGACAATAACGGGATTGCGGTTGCTGAAAAAGAGATCCACACAGCAGGGAAACCGTACCGTCTGGTGCTGGAAACAGACAGGAATGTGATCAGTGCCGACGGAAAAGACCTTTCGTTCATCACCGTATCGGTTGAAGACAAGAACGGAAACCCTTGCCCCAATGTAAATGAACTGGTTAAATTCAATGTGAACGGGGCAGGAACCTACCGTGCCGGGGCCAACGGTGACCCCACAAGCCTCGACCTGTTTCATCTGCCACAGATGCACCTTTTCAACGGCAAGCTTGTGGCAATTGTTGAGTCGGCCGATAAGCCTGGAACAATTACTTTCGAGGCCAACGCCAAAGGGATTAGGAGTGCTTCAATCAAAATTCAAGCAAAGTAGTTCAGAATCATACAGAGATAGTGTAAACGCTCCATCAAAAGGTGGAGCGTTTACACTATCTCTGTTGTTTGATTTTTATTCTTTATAGTTAATCCACACTTTCATTTGTCCGGGTTCTCTGTTATCCCAGGCATAGTATGGAACAAAACGGATGCTATCGCTGTTTATATATGCATTTATTGCAACTACCCCGTTTAGTAAAGCAGGTTCAAAACCGTTTGTAAATTTTGTGTTCCTTGTCAGGAACAGGTTATCAAAAGAGATATTATCAACTTCTTCCATACAATATACCAACGGTCCGCGCTGAACGGCTCGTTTACCGATGTTCTCTCTTACACGATTGTCAGCCTCTACTACCTCTATAGGCATATCCATAGTGAATGTCAGCCTGTCGGAGTTTTTCCATTTTCTGTCGATCACAGCAAAACCTTTATCAACTGGTATGTTCTCTACTTTTTCACCGTTTATAGTGATTTTGTACTTTTTGCACCATCCGGGAATGCGCAGACGAATTTCCTTTTCCATTGGCCTTTTTAGTGAATCTATGCTAAGCTCTACTGCACCATCCCACGGATAACCGGTTTTCTGATGTATGATGACAGTTTCTCTCCCGGTAGTAATTTCAGCGTTGTTCCCTATAAATAGATTTACCCATATTGCCTTATCTGATACCCCGTAAATATAGCTTCCGATGGATGGCAAAAACCGGGAGATCTGGCTGGGACAGCAAGCTGTTCCATACCATTCACGGCGATGATGATTGCCGTGTGATGCCAACGGGTTCACATAAAAGAACCGATCGCCGTTCAAAGATATGCCGGCAAGAGCTCCGTTGTACATGGACCGCTCCATCACATCAATATATTTTGAATCGCCGGTTAATTGATGCATGCGTGAGTTCCAGAATACCATCCCAACCGAAGCACACGTTTCACAATAAGCTTCATAGTTGGGCAAATCGTAAGGCTCGGTAAAGCCTTCGTTCTGCAGCGATGAACCAATGCCACCGGTAACATACATTTTTCGAAGTACGACATCATCCCATAAACGGTTTAAAGCATGAATATAACCCTTATCCCCCTTAAGTGCAGCTACATCAGCCATTCCACAGAAAAGATACATGGCTCGTACTGCGTGTCCTGTTATCTCCTCCAGTTCTCTTACAGGTACAGAATCCTGATAGTAGAGTTTGTTCCATTCCCCTTCCGTTCCCTTGCTCCCATATCCATGGCCTCTCTCTTCGAGAAGCCAGTAAGCGAAGTCGAGATACTTTTTCTCTTTTGTCACTTCGTAGAGTTTAACCAATGCCAGTTCTATTTCCTCGTGCCCCGGCACCCAATGACGTTTGCCTGACCCGAACAGACTCATCATATGCTCGGTCATCCGAACTGATACGTCCAGCAATTTCCGTTTGCCCGTTGCCTTGTAGTATGCCACTGCCGCTTCAATCATATGTCCGGCACAGTACATCTCGTGCTTGTCCATATTTGTCCATCGCTTATCGAGCCCCGTAAGCGCGTAGAATGTATTGATGTACCCGTCGGGTTGCTGCGCCGCCGCAAATTTATCGATCCATTCGTCACATTTTTTCTCCAGTTCGGGATCGGGGTTGTTGATAAGGCTGTATGCCATCCCTTCCAATGCTTTATACACGTCGGAATCATCGTAAAAAATACCCGAATGTTCGCCGGTACCTTTTCCCGCGTTTTCAAAATTGCGGATTCTCCCTGTTTTATTTTCAATTTGATCTATACAAACAGGAAGCGTTGATATTACATGGCTTTTTAGCCTTGGCGACCAAAAACTATCTGTGATTTTTACACTTGCGAAATTTACCTGGTTGATCATCTTTGATGAAGGGTTCGTTTCATTTTTGATCATTATACAACATAAGACCAAAAGGGGGATTATGAGTGAAATCAAATATTTGTTCATTTTTGATACATTTTAACTTATTTTCTTGTAATTGGAAATTCAGCTATCCTTAATGTTGTGCAACCATAAGGGATTAAAGTGATTTCTTCTTCGGGTAAAGTTTCCGACTGGTATTGAACACTAAATGGTTGGGGCCCTGCAGAACTGTTGTACAATTGCCATTCATTTATCCGCTTCCCTTTTGTTTTAATCTCAATGGGTGCATTGTTAACATTCCAGGGATATCCTTTCATCCTTTTTTTCACTACCTGAAAATCGGTTTTAATATTTTCCGGCTTAATTGATTCTTCTTTTAAACAGTAGTTCCAGGGAGAATCGCTGTGAACTTCGTAATACCAGTCGCCATACCTGCTACCGAACTTGCGGTCATCCCGAACCTTTGTCCATTTTTCCTCCATACGCAAAGCATATAAAAGCGGCCCCCTTTCAACTGCTGCAGATCCTTCATACCAACGGGTGATAATAACACTCATTGGTAGTATTAGCTCCACTTTATCTCCTGATTTCCATTTTCTTGATAGTCTTTCAATATTTCCGCCTTTCGCCTTTAATCGAATTTCATTGTTAATTTTTATAGTAGCTTCGCTGCACCACTCAGGGATTCGCAAATAGAATGGGAACTCTGTCGATTCTATTTTTTTATCCATGATCTCTATTTGGAAATGAATTGACTCGTCGAATGGATAATCTGTTGTTTCCTCAATTTTCACAGCAGTACCGGATCCTACCTTTGCAGTTACCATACAAGGCGAATAAAAAAGTGCTGCTAAACCGTTATCTTCTGACGCGAACCAAAGGTGCTTTGTAAATTTAGGCCAACCCTGGTGCAGGTTTGAAGTGCAACAGGGATATCCGGTCAAAAGCCCAAATAATTGATCGGTGCCGTTGTAGCTGGTTACAAAATTTCTTGGATGGCGTGATATTTCTACCTGATTAAGTTGCTGGTAATATTGCCGTGCATCGTAATTGTCAGTCACCTGTGTGGGTAATGCATTAAAAGTAACTCTTTCCAGCCAATCTGCCCATGCTACATTTCCTGTAATTTCAACCATTTTTTCCAAAGAAAACATTAGTTCAACCGCAGTACAAAGTTCAGAACCATGGGTCGGATTTCCGGTATGCAACAGCTCGTCCGCACCATATAATCCATTAGGCCAACCGTGCGCTCTCATCAAATCGGAAAATCCTTTGTTAATAGCATCAATATGTTTTGTATCCTTTGTGGCTTGATACCGGATAATTGGTTGTTTCATGCCTTGTGCCAGATTCACACAATGTACGCCAAAGAGCCTGTTAAGCATATTTCCCTCCAAAAAAGAATTTGTCCAGTCGATAGTTTGCCCGGTGATTAAATCACCCAGATCCAATAGAAATTTTTCACCGGTAATGTTATAAAGCCAATAAACGACCATTAAGTTATCTCCTCCCCGTTGTTGTCCCCAACGTGTCCAATGATTCAAGGGTTTCTGGGGCAGCTCTTTTAATTGGTATTTAAAATAGTTTGTCATAAAAGGAATGACGCGCTCATCGCCAGTTGCCTCATAATATGATTTCATGAACTTTAATACAACCATTTTTGGCCACCAGTCCTGTGCATTTGTTCTTTGTAATCCCTCTTCCGGTTTCCGATCTACAGAGGGGCCAAAATAACCATCAGGCCTCTGACTTTTCAATGTCCACTCCACCCAGGGTTGGACCTTGGCTTTTAGCAAGCTGTCATCCAGGATGTATGCTAAAGGCAACAGCCCGTCAATCCAGTAAGGCCCTCTTTCCCATACATCTCCGTCGCCTCCCAGCCATCCATTTCGAGGCCCCATAACCTCACTGTAAAGAGAGTCAAGGTGTCCTGTCATCCCGTTTTTCATCTTTAGCAACTGGCTTTTCAGCCACCCTTCAGGGCGTACTGTCCCTACTGGGAGTTCCATAAATGGTTTTGTAATTAATGGTGTACGATTATTTAAATATAAATCTGTTGTCGGTTGTTTTAATTGAGACTTGGTGCACATATTTATTACAATAAAAAATAAAATGATCAAGTTTACTTTCTTCATAATATTTCAAATTTACATAAATTAATTTATTTTTGTCTGTCTGTTTTCTTTACATGCATATCGGACCCGGAATTTTTATCTAATAGGCCGGATTTATTAAAATCGCTCTCTGTATATCAATTGTAGAATCAGTTAATAATCAAATCTTATTCTTATAAAGCATCCTTGACGCAGCGGAACCCAACCGTTGCTTTTCTTTCGAACGATGTTGAGAGCCGTAATAAATATTGCCTAAAATTCAATTCTCTAGGGCCCCCCTGTACATACCAAAAACTAGATGTGGGTAAGAAATAACTTCCTCCTTTTAACATTATATATCTATAAGTGGTATTATCATATACATCATTTGTCAACTGCCATACACAACCGACTAAATCATTTAATCCGTATGGGTTTGCTCCATCCTTATATTTTCCAACCGGGTAAAGTGAACCATCGCCCAAATTACATCGGTTTGGGTTTATTCCTTTTATCTTCCAGACAGAAAGAGTATTCGTGATGAATTCTTCTTCCCTTTCCACTGGTTTTTCCTGTATCCATGGCCATTCGTTGCCTTTTTCGGTCTGAGCCGCATACTGCCATTCTATTTCGGTCGGAATACGTTTTCCTGCCCACTTAGCATAGGCTTTTGCATCTTCAAGAGTTACATACGTTACAGGATAGTTCTCTTGCCCTTTGGGAATTTGATTGTTTGTCCAGTGCTTTAGAAAATTTGCCGTATCATTTGGTTGATATCCTGTTGCCTCCAGAAATTCCCGGTATTGTCTGTTGGTGACCGGGTATTTATCCATGTAGAATTTTTTCATTACCACTTTATCTCCATTTGATGTTGGATTTTCGGGATAACTGATGAATGAGTCCCCTGTCCGGTAGCTGTCGCATTGGAATATGCCTGATGGAATGAGAACCATTCCCTGAGGCGCTTTGCCAATCCTGGCCGTTACTTCAGGTTCCGATATAAGCCGTGCTGTACCGGGATTAATATTTATTATTCGTTCATCAATAATTTCTCTATTTTTGAAAGCTTGAATAACAAACTTTCCTTCGTAATCAGGGAAGTATGAAAGTAGTCTGATCGATTGCTCTTGAATTCCAAACAAAGCAGCTATCTTTTGGTAAGAGGGATTACCTGCCCAGATACGTATACTATCTCCTGTCTGGCTTGAAAAGGTTAAAATATCTCCTGACAGCTTTACCGACAGCAATTTTGGAAATTTTGCAATAGCAGAAACAGTGCTCTCGTTATTTGTTCCTAAGTCTGTACAGTTGAACCCATCAAGATTTACAGTAATGTAATTTTTATCTTCAACACTGTTTATTGCCAGCTCCTCATGATGAAATATATCGACAAAATGGGAATCGTTATCTGCTGAATTTACTTCAAAAAGGTTACCACTGAAACCACCCGGATGAAAATTGCATATTGTATATATGGTTTTTGACTCTGTGGGCCACTCATTCACGTATATGCTATCAACGAGAGTAGGTATTAGAGGAATATATAACTTTTGTAGAAAGTTACTGCTGCTTTCCCTTTGTATTTGCAATAGCTTGCCCCAGTAGCACATCTGTTCATCAGACCATTCGAATCTGCCTGGAGGAAAACTGTTTATTTCAGTACCGTATCCATTGAAAAAAGAGAGGTTAAATTCTCTTTTGATGGGTTCCCGGGCTTCCTCAGCCACTCTAAATATTGCAAAATCGGGCTTTATAAACTTGTTTAAATTTAGAATTGGAGGATAATAAAGAGCATTGTGAACTCTGCCTGATACAATGCCTTGCATGTCTTTTGGGACCGCCATTCCTTCACTATACATCACCACCCCTTTTCTGGCTGTATCAACTGCGTCTTGTAACTCATCACTTGATCCTCCCTTTGTATCTAATACAAAGCCATCTATATTTGCAGTCCGGGTAATATTGGTTATCCCTTCAAGATGTCCTTCATCGTCACGAGTGCTTTCGTCCCAGGGATTGTAGCAAATGAAGAAAGCGCTTCCCAACTTGTAACATAAATCTGATATTTCCCTGAGCTTTTGAAACCCACCAGGTAAATCCCGGAACATATCCCATTGATTTCTTTGATCCATCCCCAATGCTGGCCATGTAGGCCAAATACCATACACATCGTAGCCTCCCATAAGGCTTTTCATCTTTTCCAGGTGTCCTTTTACATGAAAAGCATTATCTGTATAGTCATAAAAACGTTTATCCCATGTCATCATAAGATTCACCGCATAGCAGTTCCGGATCCATTTAAGATCTTCTCTTTCAAGCAATTTGTTATTGAATGTACCTACCGGAACATCGTACAGTAGTCTGTCCTGAAATATTAATCTCAGCCCCTCCTGCCAATTTCCCTGATACCTGTCCAGCCAGAAATTATATTCAATTGTGCCACCGGGATAGAGTGTTGTTTCAAAGCGTCTCAGCTTTCCATTATTCAGGCTTTTGTTATTACGACGGACCAATGCGGCAATATTGCAGCTCTCTTCTGTCTCGGCACATGTAAATCCTAATTCCCAGGCATTATCGGGCAGGATTACATTCAATGGCTGATATCCGGGTCTGAACAGATAGGACCGGGATAAGCCGTGAGTTCCTTTTCCGGTGATATACACATGCTTTTCATCCCGGCCTAACGGAACAACATTATGTAGGTTTATTGTGTCGGTTGAATTGTTTTTAAAACGTATTATCCCTTTAATTCCGTGTTCAAACGGTTTTGCTGAAAAAGAGATATCCATAATTTTGGAGGGACAAGCCGTTGAATAATCTGTTTCGTCAATCCGGTACGAGACAAGTGGTAATCCTTTGGGTAGTAAGATGCCGGGTTCAAGTGATTGAACCATAAGATGGTTCTCTTTGTCAAACTGTATTGAATTCAGTGATTGTCCGCAAAGTAAGGATAAACTCAAAAAGAGACAACAATTAAGGTTTAGCAGTTTTTTTGATACTTCCATAGTTTAATCGATCTTTTGTTTTTTGATTGCATCGTTATAATCAACTACGTAATGCCACCAGTTATTCAATTTCCCGTCATTTAGATTGATCCCTCTGTAACGGGGAATGAGAGCAAGATAATATTTCATCCATCCCAGTTGCCATGATCCTTCAGGATTGACCCACTCTGTGCGGTTCACACTTTTTGACTCTTTCCCTCTTAGATAAGGGTAGTTTAGCCAATCATCTGTATAATTTGTTATATATGTTTCATTTCCAAAGTCATAATCGTGTTCTCCATTAGGAGGATAATGAACATTGCCAACCTGTGCTTTCCCCTTTTCAAATTTTTCATACTTTAAACAATAGGCAGAGTATTTCTCCCACGAGGTCAATTGAGATATATTTGTTAAATAATACTTGCTTTATTTGCATAATAAGTTTAATATAAATCCATTGCAGATCAAATCGTACGGAAAATTTACTCTGTTTTCTTGTTGCAATTGATAGAGACCTAATCTACAATGGATTAATGAAAGTTACTATTTGCTATTTAAGGACAATTTTATGGTATGTATGTCCATCATTCATTAAAAGATAGCGAGTTATATCGTTCTTGACGATTCCGTTTTTTTCAACTCTTACATAGTATATTCCTTTTGACTTTTGGACATCCAAACCGGGTTCAAAATCTTTTAAAGAAAAAACAGCTTCACCGTTCTCGCCAGTATTGCGTGTTAAAAAAATGTTTGTGTTGCCGTCACGATCTTCTTTTGTTTTATAGATATTTACAACTGCATCGGCAACTGTTTGTGTCATATTATCATCATTGAATACCTGAACGTGAAACTCCCAGGGAGTCGCTTTCTGAAATTCTTCAAATATTCCGGATCTGTCACAAGACACTATGAATATCGAAAATATTATTATAGTTATTATTCTGATAGTTTTCATATATTTAAAAATTATATTGGTCATTTTTATCTTGTTCTCCTCCAAAAGTGTAAGAATCAATGTCATAAAAGCTAAGCTCCAGTATGGGAATTGGTAGTTGACGAAACGATCTGGTGGTCAATTGAAATTTATCAATCGGGGTTCGCCGCCTATCATAAAATGGTGTAGCAGTATAAGCATATCCGCATTCAACAAATCGTTCGTAATAAATTGCCTCTAAAATTTCATCTTTTGTTGAATTTACATCTATATCGTTTAGCTTGCCTCTATTAGCGTGTGTGAGATTCACCATTTGAACTGCTTTGGTTATATCTGTCGTTTGGAGTGCTGCTTCTGCATATAATAGATCAGATTCAGCTTTTGTAAAAAAATAAAGATCCCCTTCTCCCGATTGTTGTCCGGTCTCCGAAAATCGGTTTAAAACATAAGAGCTGTATTTTGTGTATCCATCATATGACAGGCCTCCCGTAGGTGTATTTACTGAAGGATAATATATAAAATCAGTGCCTAATCTGAAATCAGGAGAATTGGCCTCAGGTAAGGTTTTCCCTTGACCGAAATCTGTTGGAAGCGGCCAGATTGCACCCGGATCGCCCGGATTAGCCATCATATTAATAACTCTCATGCCAACTCTTCCCCACTGATTGCCACCCGGCCATGAAGCTGCAGCATATGACCATACATCCCATCCTTGTTGAGGCAGTTTTGCCTTCACATCTTCTGTCAGTCCTTCGGATATGTATTTCTTTACTTCACTCCAGTCCACAGAATTGTATTGTTCCTTATTTCTAGGATGATAGGCTATAGCTCTGGCAGCCATAAAGTTAGCGAATTGACGTAATTTTATGCTGTTCCCTACAATATCAGAAGGTAACAGCCCTCCGAAGTTTGTAAAGCTTTGATTGTTGCATATTTCAATGCACTTGTCCAGATATTCAAGCGCTAAAGACTTTGCTTCTGAAGCAGGCTTAATGTCATCAGATGTAATTTTTTGAAGATCTGACTCTTCAGTTACCAAGAAACATTTGTCAAATAACAAGCTCAATTCTGTGTAGAAAGCTCCCATCAAAAAGTAGCAGTTTGCTAGTATCTTAAATGTTTGATCTTTGTTATCTTCTTTGTATATAAGCTGGTTGTCTTTAATCATTGCCAACATATTCCTTACTGTACTTATTTTGCTGTAGTGGTTATACCATAATGTTCTGGGGAAACCAGCATTTTTATCCGTGTTAGGAATCATTGGTTTTTCATAGTTCTTCCGATAATAATATACCTGAAGGTCCCAGTTGCCTGCTCCTGCAGTAAAAGAATCTGAATTAGTTGCCAATATCCATGTATCACCATCATTAGGTGCCAGCATGTGATGCCACCAATTATTATAAGCTCCGCTTATAAGAGATGGATACTGATTAATATCTCCCATAACCGTTGAAATATCCGGCTGATGATCGTTCTTTATATCCAAGCCTGAAAAATATGGGTCACATGCTTCTAGATACAAGAAAATAAAACACGATATAAATATTATCTTTCTCATAATTTTAAGAATTAAAATTCAATAGTTACTGTTCCGGTAATAGTTCTGATATCGGAAGGATATTTTGGAGTATCCGATCCGTTTAATGTACCACTCTCAACTGTACGGGTCTCTGGATCTGGCCCTGAGTATTTTGTAAGAGTAAATAAATTTCTGCCTACAACACCACATTTAATATTGTTAATAAATGAAATGCCCCACATCTGCAATTGTTGTTTGTTAATATTGTAATTTAACGACATTTCTCTCATTTTCAAAAAAGTGGCATCTTCTGTGAATGAAGCTCTCGAGTGTTGGTTAAGATAGCTCATTGGTTTTTTTCGTTCCCATGGACGTTCCGACATATCCCAAAAAGCTGCATTTCTTCCTGCGAAAGACATGTATACTTTTGTATTATTATATAACACTCCGCCTTGTTGCCATGAAAGTGTAAAGTAAAACATCCAATTTTTGTAATTCAGGATATTCATTAAATTAACATTAAAGTCAGGCAGCATATTTCCAATAAACTCATTCTGTGAGGTAGCACCGTTTTCGTTTAACACCGACATTTTAGCTTCATCCCTGGTGCCTATAAGGTCTTTCCGAACAACATACCCGTAGTTGTTAATTGTAAAAACATCTTCTACCGATTGCCCCGGTTTTATTAATGGACTCGTCTTTACCTGATCAAGAGAAGTTGCAAATTTACTTGAGTAGAGGTTCCCGTACTTCTCATTAGATGCTACTTTGGTGTAACCGATCGTAAAATCAGGTCGCCCCAGCTCTCCTACATACTCGGTTAGCTTGTCCCAGGTCAGGGTGGCATCCCATCTCCAGCCCTTCCTTTTCAGAAGGTTCGCATTAAGAGAGACTTCATGACTGTGTACAAAGAACTCTCCTATATTTATATTTTGAAATTGGAATCCTGTAACGCCGGAAACTGTCATCACGTAAGGCAGGTCTGTGTTCCTTTTGTTCGAATACGTATAGGACAAGTCAAATTGATTCAAAAATCGCATATCTACACCGACTTCAAGTTCTTGTGATAGTGCAGGTTTAAGTTTTTTGTTTCCTAGTTGAGCCCCTCCATATAAAGTACCGTTGCTAAGTGAAAATGTTTCGTACTTAGCTCCATAACTTGGTAGTATTCCAGCTGTGCCATATGATATCCTAGGCTTAAGCATTTGGAAATAGGGGATTATAAAGTCTCCGGTTACATTCCATGCGCCAGAAATCCGGTAGTATGTTTGCCACATGTTATCATCTCCAATTACGGAGGCCCCGTCTCTTCTCACCAAGCCATCAATAATGTATTTTCCTTTATAATCGAGGTTCCCGACAGCTGTATAACTATTGGACACAATACGACTTCCCCAAGATGAGTGATCCCTTGTTTCTGGATCTGCCAGTTCAAGAGAAGTATTGTTCATCCCCGAAACGGCAAGCTTGGAACCGTTTCCCCACAGACCCTCCGACTTCGAATCTTCATATAAATATTGAAGCTTTAATGTGGTTGTTAGTTCGCTAAAAGTTTTCGTAAGAAGGCCGCTTACTTCAAGATTATGCTTGAATGTATTTCCGGATCCTTTGTAGACATAACCGTCGTCGCGAATGCTGCCGTCAGGATAATTAACTAACAGCCGTCCCTTTGGGATCAAGTCTTCATCCTGATAGTGGAAATAATCCAGATTATAATTAACATTGAATGTTGACCACATAGTTGGCATGTACCTAATCCCGTAACTCCCTAAAAAACGGTTTGCTGTCCCACGTTGAATTTTGTTGTTTATGTCGTACAATGGGTTTATATTGTTACGAGTGGATACAATATTCGGATTAACTTTATATGGAGTACCATCCAGGTTGTTTGCAAAAAAATTTGCATTTGGATCAGCATAATAGATATCATCGAAATTTATTGAACGCCGATCGTTAATTGTCCTTACATAAAGATTTGACAAGTTGAGCGATACTGTATTAGAAATTTTGTTGTCAAGGTTGACTCTGAAGCTGTGTCGTTTTACTCCATCCAAATCGCGAACGATGCCCGGATTATGAGTGTATTGAATTGAGGTATAATAATTCATATCTCCGTCTCTTGATCGGCTTGTTATGCCTGCTGTAGTTGAGTTAAAAATGCGGGGAATAAAGAAATCGTCATATGAATTATGAGTCATTTTGTATTTGTTGTCCCAGATTTGGTCTTCATCCAGTACTCCTCGTGTAGGTTCTCCATTTTCATCAACCAAATTACCATGAGCTGTCGATCTTGATGGTAAAAATCCAATCCAGTTAGCTCCGATCTCACTTTTTAGAGAGACTCTGGAAATCCCACTTTCCAAGTTCCCTCCTCTTTTCGTAATAATATTCACGACACCACCTGCAGCTTTTGAACCGTAAAATGATGCAGCTGCAGCTCCTTTGATCACCTCTATACTTTCAACATCTTCCATATTGATATCTTTCAGTACGCCAGATGTTATAATGCCATCAATTATAATTAATGGTTGAGATGTTCCTGTAAAAGATGTTGTGCCACGTAACTGAATGATCGGTTCGTCCATTGGGTTTCCGGTTGTAGAAAAAACTTTTATTCCAGGCATTTTCCCAGATAGAGTTGAAGCAACATTAAGTCCAGGTACCTCCTTTACAACCTCGTTACTTACTTTTTCAACTGTAAAGGACAGCTTTTCTTTTGAAGTGCCTTTTGCTACACCCGTAACAACAATTTCATCAAGGATTTTTGTATCTTCCTCCAATACAATCTCGACATAAGATCTGTTTTTTGTGTCGAAATCAATATCTTTAAAACCGATATACGAGATTTTTAAAACAGCATTATCATTTACCTCTAATAAAAAGTTTCCGTCAATATCGGTTACCGTTCCATTGGATGTGCCGGCTTCAATAATATTTGCACCGATAATTGGCTCTTTTCTTGAGTCTGTTACTTTGCCTGTGATCCGCTTTTTATTTTGCTGAATAGTTGATTTTTCAATAGCAAAATTATTTAATCCGGTATTTATTTCAATCAGTAAAATATTATGGGAGCTCCCGAACAAGGCAACAGAGCTTAAAAAGGCAACTAGCAATAACGATATTCTTTTTTTTGCTTTTTTTATTATATGACCGGAAAATGCAATGGTCATATTGTCACTTTGTGTATTAATGTTATTCATATTGTCATATTAATTTAATTTCATTTGATTAATCTCGAAATATTTGGCAGATTTAAATTTATAAATTGCTGATTAGACCCACAAATAGGGTTACCTGATTTAAAATTTACAGTTTTAAAATGGGATGTTTGAACTTATTATCTTCATAGGCAAATATGTTTATAAATAAAAAATAAATACCTTAAACAGGTGAAAAGTATTTTGAGACATTGATAATCAAATAGAATGAATAGTCAATCCAAAGATGGACAAATTAAAGTGTTAAGGATTGAAATATTGTTCCAATTAAATGCAAAATTGTGTCAAAATAAGGTTAACAATTATTCCGGGGAGGATTAAAAGTCCTTAGGCGAAACTCCAAACTGTTTAAAAAAGCACTTCGAAAAATAGTTCGGTGAACTAAAACCTACCATATATGCAATTTCGCTGATTTGATATTGTTTTTCTTTTATCAGCTCAGCTGCTTTTTTAAGCCTTATGAGCATAATAAAATCATTTGGAGAAAGTTCGGATACATTTTTGACTTTCCTATAGAGAGTTGATCGGCTGACAGCCATTTCCTCAGCTAGTTTGTCAATATTCAGATCAGGTTCATCAAGGTTATCATGAATAATAGCAATTAGTCTTTGTAAGAAATCCTCATCTGCTTTTGAGTGAGTAATGCTTTGATAAGCAAGTTCGGGTGAGTTCCTGAACATTTCCTGCATTTTTCTTCGGCTCTCCAGCAGGTTCTCAATTCTGGCCAGAAGATAATCGGTAGAGTACGGTTTCTCAATATATTCGTCTGCACCACAATTAATCCCTTCAATTTTGGATTCCAAATTGGTTCTGGCAGTTAATAGGATGACCGGTATATGACTATACTTAATGTTCTCCTTCATTGTTTTGCAAAATTCCAATCCATCCATTATAGGCATCATTATATCACAAATTACTATATCTACATTTTCCTTATCCAAAATGTCTAGAGCCTCCATTCCGTTTTTACACTGCAATACATGATATTTTTTTATCAAATGTTTATAGAGAAGATGCTGAAACTCCTCGTTATCTTCCACAGTGAGAATTGTTGGTGTAGCACTTGGCTTTTGACTTTTCAGCAAGGCTATTTGTGAGGATTCTGTTTTTTCGAATTGATCCTCTTCATCGTGAATATTTATACTTTGTTCCTGCTTAATTGGAAGAGTCATCACAAAGATTGTCTTTCCCATTTTAGAGTTATCACAACAGATCGTTCCCTTATGCAGCTCCACCAGCGACTTTACAAACGCAAGGCCCAAACCTGTTCCCTGGATGTTTTTGTTCAATTTAAATAAAGGTTCAAATATTTTTTCGACGTATTCGTCAGGAATTACATCACCATCATTTTCAATTTTTATTTCAAAGTATTTTTCATTGCACCTTAAACCCAGCTCTATGACTGTATGAGAATGTTTTAACGCATTTGAGAATAAATTACTTAATATTTTCGTTAAGACTTCCCTGTCAACATCGGCATAAAGGCTCTTGATTGAATAGAGTGTGTTAAATGTAATTTTTTTGGATTCAAAACTCGGCTTGAATCTATTAATTGTTTCGTTTACAATATTTATGATATCGGCTTTTGCAAAATTTAATCTGAGAACCTGTGATTCCGTCTTCCTAAAATCCATTAATTCATTCACCAGCTTCAACAATCTGTTGACATTTCGTTGGATAATTGTAAGATTTTCCAGATAGGGACTTTGCCGGTCGATATTTTTAATAACATCTTCCAATGGGATCTTAATCAGGCTTAAAGGAGTTCTTATCTCGTGTGTAATATGTGTAAAGAATTCAATTTTTGCAGTATATAGTTCCTTCTCCTTGGTGTTTTCAAGTTCTTTGAGTACCCTTGCATTACGGCGTTTAGCTTTTCTAACAATGTTGCGTATGCTATAATACAGGATGGCACCTGCTATTGCAAGATAGAGTAAGTACGCCCATACTGTCTGGTACCATGGTGGTAAAATATTGATAGACAGGGATACGCCTGTTTCGTTCCAGATTCCGTCACTGTTAGCTCCTTTTACTTTAAATGTATAACTTCCCGGTGATAAATCTGTATAATTTACCTGATGGGCCTGGTAGCCAAAAATCCAGTCGTTATCACGTCCCTCTAATTTATATGCGTAAATATTACCTTTAGGATAGACGTAGCTAAGGGCGGCAAAGCCAATGCTAAATACTGAAGAATTATATGGGATGTTGATGCTATTGCTATGTGTGATAGAGTTTATTAATGGAGACTCTTCGTCATTTAAAGAAACTTCTTTATTTTGAATTTGGAAACTGGTCAGAACTAGCGGTGGAATGTATTCATTAATGCCCAAATCACATGGATTAAATGCCACAAAGCCTTTAACGCCTCCAAAGTATATTTTACCGTTATGATCTTTAAATCCGGACTTGTAATTGAACTGATCTCCCAATAGTCCGTTCGAATGTGTATAAATTATAACATCCAAGCTCTCAGGATCAAGCCTGAAAATCCCCTTGTTTGTGCTGCCCCAAATATACCCTTTCGGATCCTCTATCAGCTTGTAGATAACATCGTTGGGTAAGCCTGTGTTAGAAGTAATTAAAGTAGAAAAGGAGTTTGACTCTCTGTTGAAGACTCCAATACCTGCCCCTTCCGTACCTATCCATAATCTGTTTTTTTTATCTTGTAACAGGCAAATAATTGATTTTCCGGTATCCTCGTCTTGTGTTTCAGATGCTGATAAATAGTGATGCCATACTTCTGAGAATCTGTCGTATGAGAAAACTCCATTGCCAATTGTGGCAAACCATAGAGTGCCTCTATAGTCTTCAAGTATATCGTTAACCTGGTTTTTTATGATTTCCTCCTTAATTCTCCTAAAGTCGTCTGTCTGCTCATTGTAGTATTGCAAGCCGGTCGATGACCCGATCCATATTCTTCCTGAGGTATCCTTATAAATTGAATAAATATTATCATCTTTTATCGAGTAGTCTGACACACCGTTTTTATACGAATCCACCTCTTGAGTTTCTAGATTCATAACATGAAGACCATCAGAAAATGTTCCTACCCATAATCTGTCTTCATCGCATAACAGGGAATGAATATTTCCTGATGTTATCGGGCTTTTAGTGAACTCTATAGTTATTGGGTTAAATTTATTAAGTCCGGCATCTTCTGTCCCGATCCAAATGTTTTTCTTTTTGTCTTCACAAAACTCACTGATACTTTTCCCACTTATTGAGTTTTTACCAGGTTTCGGATAGTATTTTTCAAACTGTGTGAAAGAGTTATGGAAATAGCTGACCCCACCAAAAAAAGTACCAACCCATACCCCTCCTTCTTTATCCTGGTAAAGACTGTGAATTGCGTTGTCGGATAATGAATAAGGATTATTATGACTATGTTTAAGATTAACAAAATCATTTGTTCTTAAATCATAGATAAATACACCTTCCTCAGTACCGATCCACAGTTCCTGATTGTCAGTTTTTATCATACACCGTACAAAGAGAGGTGAATTGTCCTGTCCCTTCTCCAAAAACGGAGTAAATTTTTCGGTATGCAAATCGAACCGTTGTACACCCTTATTGACCGTCCCGACCAACAGATAGCTGGAGCTAAATGACAAAATGGTATTAATATCGTTCTCTGAAATCTTATTCCTTTTCTCATCTATCAGAAACTCCTTCACTTGAGCAGATGCCGGGTTAATTTTAAGCAATCCCCGCCCATAGGTCGCCACCCATACGTTGCCATCCACATCAAAATCAAATTTTCGTACGTTTGTATTCTTCAACCGATATATTTTAAGTTCTTTTTCATTGCTCAAACAATATATACCCTTGTCTTGTACACCTATCCAAATATTCCCTTTCCCATCTCTTTTTAAATCCCTGACTGCGCCCTCCACCTTTTCCCCGTCAGTCGTTTTCATATCGAAACGGAAAAATTTTTCACACATTGGATCGTAAAT